>JAHJFL010000097.1 GCA_018824795.1 bacterium
ATTATAGGGAGTATATGCTTAGAAGTTTCTTAAATTCTAAAAGGGATTGTGCGGAATTTTTGAATTGTTTTCTGTGGGTTATTGTTGCGGCTATTTTGACTCTGTAATCCAACCGCCGCCAATAAGTTTATCATCATCATAAAAGACTGCTGCCTGGCCAACAGCAACACCAAAGACGTTCTCTTTCAAAGTTACATATGCATTATTCTCTTCTATCTTGACATGACAAGCAACTGCAGTAGTTCTGTATCTCAATTTAACGGTCGTATCAAATTCCTCTGCATCACTAAACATATTTAAATTATCTAGTACAACGCTGTAGCAAGCTAGGTCTTCTTTTTTGCCCACCACTATCTGATTGTTTTTAGGATTTATACTTAAGACATAATGAGGATCATGTGCACCATGTACAGTAAATCCTTTTCTTTTGCCTATAGTGTAATGCATATAACCCTTATGCTCACCGACTACATTTCCATCTTGATCTAAAACATCCCCTGTTTCATCAACATTAACATAATCTTTTAACACATCTGTATAAGTTGTTTCTACAAAACATATTTCACTTGATTCACTTTGAGAAGCAAAAGATTCAAGTCCATCTATAGAAGCAGCCATCTCTTTTATATCAGATTTTTTTCTACTTCCTAATGGAAAGAGTAATCTTGGTAGGATATTTTTTTCTACATAGAAAAGAAAATAACTTTGATCTTTTGTATCATCTTTAGCTTCATAAAAAAACTCGCCATCAGTTTTGATGTAGTGTCCGGTCGCCAAATACTGGGCACCAATTTCGTCTGCATACTTAATCATCTCGCCAAATTTCATATTTCTATTACATAAGGCACAAGGGTTTGGTGTTTTGCCCTGGGCATAAGTGTCTACAAAAGGTTTAAAAACTTTTTCATTGAATGTTTTTTGTAAATCTAGTACATGTAACTTTATACCGACAAAATCCGCAGCTTTTTTGGCACGGGCTTGGTGGATCTCATGATATCCGGGTTTTGAATGAAGTTTCATATATAAACCTTCTACTTCATAACCCTCTTCTTTTAACAATAAAGCAGATATCGTAGAGTCAACACCTCCGCTCATACCAACTAAAACTTTTTTATTTTTCATATTTTACTACTTTATATTTTTATCTTGTGAAAATTCTAACAAAGATTTATAATATTTAGTATCCTCTAGACCAGCATCTTTCATTACTTCAATCTGGTTTAATAATGATATTTCAATTTCATTGGCAACGCATTCAATATCATCCGTTAATCTTATTGCGTTTAAGTCTTCAATATCTATCATGCCATTATAATAAAGTTTTGTTTTTAAAAACTCCATAAGAGGCTGATAAAATTCTGTACCTATCACAAATATTTTTACGCCTGAAATTTTTCTTGTCTGCACCAAAGTCAATGCTTCAAATAATTCATCTAAAGTCCCATAACCGCCAGGAAATATAACATATGCCATAGAGTATTTGACAAGCATTACCTTTCTTGAAAAAAAGTAATCAAAACTCAAACTTTTTGTTGTGTACTTATTTGTGATTTGCTCAGAAGGAAGATCAATATTGAGACCTATAGATTCAACATCATCACAGCACTCTTTTGCGCCTCTGTTTGCAGCTTCCATAATTCCAGGGCCCCCACCTGTAATTATGTTAAAACCTCTTGTTCCAAGTAAAGAAGTAAGTTTTTGAGCCTCTTTGTAATAAAAATCATCTTCTTGAGTTCTTGCGCTGCCAAATACTGTAACAGTTGGTCCAAGCTCGCCTAAATCATCAAAGCCCTTAACAAAGTCTGCGAGTATACGAAATACACTCCACACGTCTGCAGATTTTATCTCTTTGATATATCTATTAGCTAATTCATTTTTCTTATTTCGCATTTTATGCCTTAAGCTGATTCAGCCTCTCACGTTTTGTCCCGATTGAAGTTATTTGTACACCGAAATTTCCATCAACTATAACAACTTCCCCCTCTGCTATAACATTATTGTCAACTAAAATTTCTAACGGATCATTTGCCAGCTGATTAAGTTCTATCACTGAACCTATATCCATATTTAAAACATCTTTCAAAAGCATTCTTTTTTTACCAATACGGACTCGTACAGGCAATTTAACATCCATAATCAAAGAAATATTATTCATCTCTTCACTGCTTAATTTTACATTTTGATTCACACTTTTTTCCATATGTGCGTTCTCTTCTGTTAATGATTTACTCTCTTTTTTAGAACTACCTGAGAGTGCTGCGTTTAAGTTTTCATCAATAATAAACATTAAAAGTGAATTAATAGTATCTAATTTAAATTTATATACATTCATTTTTGCGAATGATTCTAAACTAACTTCATTCTCAGAGTTAATAAATTCAATACTCTCTACTGTAAACGATAAAACAGGTAACTCTTTTTGAGCTGAAAGTGAGTTTGAAACAGCCCCAAAAATATTTGATACTATCTCTTTTGTTGCATCTAGATCATCTTCACTTACATCTTCTCGCTCACTTGGTTCTTCACCCATCATCATATCTGACAAAGAAGTCGCTAAATTCGGTGGTACTGCTACCATTGCATTTGCCGAGACAGCACCGCTAACTTTTAGTTTTACAAGCACTATAGGAGGAATTATATTTGAGATTATACTAAGCTCTTGTTCTTCTTTCAGCGCTAGAATCGGAGCTTGACCTACAAGTGCCTCTATGGTTCCTGTCGTTTCATTTTCAAATAATTGCATAAAACTACTCATCTAAATACTCCTCATTTTGATACTCGCCATCATGTATAAAATCTTTTGCTCCAGATATTTTTTCCTGTCTTAAAGACTCAAAACTCTCCAGAGCACGTTTAACTGCATCTTTTTCTGTTTCTATGACCTGTGTTAATTGTATCGATTTTCTAAAACGTCTGAGGCCAATTTCACCTCTAAATCTTTCTTTACCATCTACACTCAGTGTTACTATATCATCTGCAGGTGCCGATAGTCTTATAACATCCCCGACTTGCAACTCCAAAACATCACCCATAGTGAGTTCCGCACTTCCAAGATTTGCTTCTACATTGACTTTAGCTCCACCCAGAAGAACTTGCAACTCAGTATTTCTACTTTTTTTAGAGCTAGTTTCATTGAGCATCAAGTCTCTGCTTGCCAACTTTGGCAAAACAGGTTCTAAAGAGATAACCGGGTAGCAGATATTCATCATACCTGAACTATGCCCTATAATAATCTCCATAACAACCATAACAACAATCTCATTTTGAGCAACAATTTGCACAACATTTGGACTTGATTCTTTAGACTCAATTGTTGGGTACACTTCCATAACTGGCCCCCAAGCCTCTTTGAGAGTGCTCATCATAACTCTTAAAATGGTCTCAAATAGGCTTAGTTCAATGTCTGAGAATTCACGGCTTGCATCAAAAGGCTCCCCTTTCCCACCTAAAAGACGATCAAGCATAGGAAAGGCAATAGAAGGATTGATTTCAATAATCCCGCTTCCTTCCAAAGGTTTTACAGAAAAAACATTAAAGCTTGTAGGGTTTGGAAGCGACATTAAAAATTCGCCATACGTCATCTGGTCTACGGAATGAAGCTGAATCTCAACAATCGAACGCATAATAGAGGAAATTTGAGAAGCAAGAGATCTTGCCATCTTGTCATGCACACCGCGAAATGCGCGAAGCTGTTCTTTAGAAACCCTGTTTGGTCTTTTAAAATCATACAGAGTTACTTGTCGTTGCGGTAGAAGTCCACCCCCATCTGAATCTCCAAGAAAATCATCTCCATCATCTTCTACAACATCTAAAAGGGCGTCTATTTCTTCCTGCGAAAGTATATCTGCCATATTATGCTCCTACACTCTCTTTAATTTTATTGATTACAGACTTATGAATTTGGGAAATTCTGGACTCTGTAATGTCAAGTACTTCACTAATTTCTTTGAGTGTCAACTCTTCAAAATAGTATAATTGAATAATCATTTGTTCACGTTCATTATACCCTGATAAGATAGTTTTAATAACTTCCACTAACTCATCTTTTTCTATTTGCGCTAAAGCTGCACCTTCATCGCCAACATGAAGCTGGTCATGAAGCGGCATTACAGTATAAATACTCGAAGCTATTCTCGCATCATGTATCTTTTCAATACTTTCATCCAAAAGAATTGCCAATGCCTCGTCTGTTGGCTCTTCATCATTCGAAGCCATATGCTCTTGAACGGCAAAATCAATAGCTTTTACTAGTTTTCTGCTGGAACGACTTAAAATATCTAAGGTGCGTAAATAGTCCAACATTGCTCCATAAACTCTTTTTTTTGCATAACCCCAGAATGAATCGTTCAAAGTATCATCATATCTTCTAGCAAGCTTTATAAGTTCTTCTGTGCCAATTGCTGAAAGATCTAAAAAATCTACTGAACTCGGCAATCTCTCTTTTAATCTAAACGCCATAGCCTTTACCGCAGGCAAATATTGAATAGCTAATTCATCTTCTTTATGCTTTAAATCTTGATTATAGCAATCGATACTCATTTGCTGTCTCTTTCATGTTCATCAGAATTCATTTTAATGGCAATATCTGTGATTTTTGTTGCAGAATCTATAATTTTTTCGCGTTTATTAATCTCTTTTACAAAAAAGTCTAAATCTTTTTCATGTACATTTTTGTTAAAGCTGTAAGCTTTTACACTTAAAGTTCTAAAATAAAACGCGATAATGATATGAGAAAACAGATAAAAAAATAGAGTGATGAAAAAAGTATATGTTAACAGGCCTCCGGCATCAAAGGATTTCAGAATTCCAAATATTATCCCTATAAAAAAGCCTTGCACTGTAAAAAAGTATACAAAATTTTCACCTACCATAACTACCCCATATAATTCAGAACTAAAAAGTAAACGTTAAAAATGTTCCATTAAACGCTTAAAAAGTCCAGTTAATCCGCTTTCATTCGAGTTTACCAGCACATTTCGTTCCAGCTTAGCAGATATCTGTTTAGCAATAGCCTCTATATCTTTTGTCGGCCCAGA
Source organism: bacterium (assembly GCA_018824795.1). Next base: position 5,037 of record JAHJFL010000097.1, read on the forward strand.
TGCAGGATAATTAAGTGTAAAAAGTGCTCTTTGTTTCACCGAACTTGACACTTTAATATCACTGTCGATTTTACCAATCAATTTCAAATCAAGCTTCGGCCCAATATTTGCAAGCGCTACTTTTTGTATTTTATCAAAAACAGCTTGCGCTTCTCGTATATTTTTTACCTGATTCATTATCATACTTACATCATCTCGAAGAAGTGCAATGGTTTTTATAGTTGCGTAAGCATCCGTTATAGCTGCAGGATCGGGCACTGTTACAACAATTACGTCATCTGCTGCGTTTAAGAACATTTTAATATGGTCGCCAATCCCTGCACCGGTGTCTATAATCATGATATCAAGCTTATCTAAGACCTGGGCTTCTTGCATGAAACGTTCAAAAAGTGCCATGTTTGAGTATTTCAGAATCTCATCACCGCTCTCTCCAGGAATTAGAATAAGGTTTCTTGTTATTGGAATAAGGATATCTGCGACAGTTGCCTCACCCTTAAGAACATGCAAAATATTTTTTTTAATCTTGACATTAAACATAACATCTAAATTTGCAAGACCGATATCAGCGTCAAAAATTCCAACATTTAATCCGCTTTGAGACAAAACATAAGCTAAATTCGAGCTGATTGTACTTTTTCCAACGCCGCCTTTTCCACTTGTAATGGCTACAAAGCGAGTTTTTTTGGATCTTTTGTTTGCGTTTGATGCTACAAGCTCTTCGAGCTTTTGAGCTTGATTACCCATCATGCTTTACTCCGATTAAATCCATTGAGTAAACAGTCCACTAAAAAGTCGCTGTTGGCACAGACCAAATCTTCTGGAACTTCTTGTCCAACAGAAAAATAACTTATAGGTTTTTTTGTCTCATACGCAAGTGAAAAAATATTTCCAAAACCTCGCGTTTCATCAAGCTTTGTAAACATCATCGTATCTATATTGAGTGAATCAAAGTTCTCATACGTTGCGAGTAAATCTTCATACTTTATAGAACTTGGCATAACCAAAATAACATCTACTTTATACTCTGTACTATTTGCTTCAAGGCATTCATAAATTTTCTCAATTTTACCTTTATCATAAGGACTCGAACCCATCGTATCTATAAGAATATAATCACAGTGTCTCAGCGATTCAAGTGCCGTAGCAAATTCCGGAGGGTCTACAACCGTTTCTATACCGAGTTTCATCATTCTTGCATACTGCATAAGCTGCTCGACTGCACCAATTCTGTATGTATCTAAAACAACAAGCCCTACCTTGTATTTTTTTTGCATTAAAAAGGAGTATCTTGCTGCTAGCTTTGCTATAGATGTTGTTTTGCCGACACCTGTCGGGCCAACAAGCATAATAACTTTTTTGTTTCCTATACCTGGAGTACTCTCTATACGTATAGGAATCATTTTTCGAAGCAGCGTTTGAAAATATCGCTTGACTGTTGAAGAGTTTTCCTTCATTTTTGCCGGCATATGCGTAAGCGTCATTCTCATAATGTCATCTAGATGTGCTCTATCCATTCCGCTTTGTGCTGCTAAACGGTAAATCTCCGCAAATTCTGGTGGAATTGAGTTTTCTAAATCCGGTGCTTTTTCATTCCAAAACATATTTTGAATGAGTTTTACTTTGTCACCGAGTTTGTTTATCTCATTTTTTATCTCTTTAAGCTCTTTTGGCTCATAAGATGGCGCAGGAGTTGTTTTTGGAAGACCGTATTCAAACAAAGGTTCTGTAACATCAGAAATTTTAGAAATTTGTTTCGCTGCGTTTGAGATGTCAAAAAGAATATCTTCACTCTCTTGCATAATCGGCTTTTGGTCTTTTAGCGGCTTACCGAATCTTTTATAGTTTTTTGGTAATTTTTCTTCATCAATACCTATGACTATTTCATAAATAGCTTCACGATTGAGAGTCTTTTTTTGAATCTCTTTCGTCTCAATAAGCATTCCATCGTCGCCAATTTCAAGTTTAGCTTTTTTAAGTGCTTCAGACGGAGTTCTTCCCGTAAAGGTCAAAATTTTCATAATGACATTCCTGCTAATGGAATAAGAACACTCTCTCGTTTTGACCAACTTGGATGAGGAACACTAAGCTTACTTGTTTTAATAGTTCTATTATCAAAAAATAAAATATCCAAATCTAATGTCCTTGGTGCATTTGCAAAACTTCTTCTTCTAGCATACCTCTTCTCTAAACGCATTAAATACGATAAAAAAATGTGAGGCTGCATATTTACTTTTAAAACTATAATTGAGTTAAAAAAATCATCTTGGTCAATAAAACCAAATGGAGGATTTTTCAAAATCAAAGATGTTTCTACAAGGCTAACTCTTGAATCTCTTTTTAAATGAACAAAGAGGTGCTCAAACCTGCGTTTGACATCACCTACATTTCCACCAATACC
>JAHJFL010000012.1 GCA_018824795.1 bacterium
CCTTGAAAAATTTAGAAGAAAAAGAGAATAAAGCTATATGAAAAAAATATTTTTAATGCTAAGTACAGCTTGTTTGCTAATAGCAAATGATGACATGAATTTACTTGAAGATCTTAAAGATGCATCGGAGATTGCTACTCGCACGAAGCTCAATATGGATAAAACGCCATCTGTAGTTTCAGTTTTACACGCGGATGAGTTAAAAAAACTTGGGATGATAAATCTTTATGAAGCTCTCGAGACTGTTCCGGGGATAGAAGTTTCAATGGGCACTGCTGGAGCAAAACAAATCAATATGAGAGGCAACAAGTCAATTATAAGAGACAAGATAAAACTTATGATAGATGGTATGAGTGTAAATAGTGAACTCGCCGGTACAAGCTATTTTTATTTGGATATGCCTCTAGAACTTATTGAACGCATAGAAATTATACGCGGTCCAGCATCAACACTCTATGGTTCTTTTGCTCATATCGGTGTTATCAATGTTATTACTAAAAGTTCGACACATGAAAAAGGTTTGCTCTTTACAAATATGAGCTCAAAAAACTTCAAAGATGCTGGTTTTACACAACATCTCCATACAGAAAAGATGCAGATTGCCCTTGATGGCTTCTTTCAGGATAATAAATCAAGCAGAAATTATGGCTCATATAGTTTGATTCCTGGGCAAGAGTTCACCTCTTATGAAGATTTTACCAACAAATCTTTAGGGCTTAATATCTCTAATGGCGAAGATATTTCGTTTCAAGCTAGATGGCTTAAAGTCGATACACAAAACTTTTTTGGCTATGGAAGTTGGCCCATAAGTAAAGATCCAAAAGGCCTTCAAACAACATCATTTGTCAGTGAAGCTCTCTACACCCCAAGACTCTCAAGAGATATTTCTATGGACATTAAAGTCGGATATAAGCAGTATGAGTATGAAGGAGATGCGAGATATGTACCATATTCTTTACTGCCAACTCCTCCATATCCGCCTTATGACCTTATTGGAGGTGGCTATTATAAAGAGCGGGTTCTCTACACGGATGCAGCGCTTAAATATTCTACTGCAAACCATCAGATTCTGTTTGGAGCTTTACTCTCTTATGCAAAAGAGGCTGATACAAACTATTTTGTTAACAATCCAGTTCTTGGAGAAACACTTAGCATCCCTGTTGAAAATATTAAAAATAATATTTCAAGAGAGCAGTATGCTTTGTATCTCAATGATATCTACTCTCTCTCTGATGTATGGACACTTAATCTTGGAGGCCGCTACGACTACTACAGTGATGCTGATTCGAGCTTTGTTCCTAAAATAGCCTTACTTTATAACTATAATGAGCAGCAGAGCTACAAATTAATTTATCAGCGTTCTTTTCGGGCTCCTGCATGGCTAGAACTTTATGGAAAAGATATCCCTTATGTCGGCGAGGCCTCTTTGAAATCAGAGACAATTGATACTATAGAACTTGCTTACCGTTACCAGCCAAGGCTTGATAACTGGATGACTGTTAATCTTTATTACTCAGAGATGGAGAACTTTATTAATCGTGACGCTGAGTTCAATTTCTTTAATGATAAAGATATACGCTCATATGGAGCAGAATTTGAGGCAAAAGCGACATTTAATACTATAGCACTGCAAGGAAACTACAGCTATATACACATTGAAGATGAGGCCGGCAGAGAGCTCCCTTTTGTTGCCACACACTTAGCCAATCTTATGCTCTCAAAAAAGTTCAATCGGAACTGGCAGACGGGAGCTAAAGTAAGATATGTTGGAGAAAAAAAGCGTGAGTCTGCAGACACGAGAGAAGATTTAGGTGCCTATGTTACATATGATCACTCTCTGACTTACAGTTATGAGGCTTTTACCTTTGGCGCAACTGTTAAGAATCTTTTTGATAAAGATATAGCGTATCCTTCGCAACTTGGAAATCCTCCAAGCTCTGGAACATATATGGAAGATTTCCCTCGTGATGGACGAACATTTTGGCTCTCTTTAGAGTGGAGAATGCCTTGATACAAAAACTTTTCTTTCTTTTCTTAGTTCTATCGGCACTGCTTGGTGCGAAAGAGTATGATGATACCGTTATGAATATTGAGGCAAAACTTTTCCCCAAGATAGCACTTCTGGAAGAAAGCATTGCAAACAATCCTTCGCCGTATCTTACTATTGCTATTGTATATACGGAACCTGACTATGATGTAGCGCGAAAGTTCAAGCAAAAAATAGAATCCTGTTACCCAAACAAACTGCGTGATAAAAAAGTGCTTGTTACTTTGGCACAGTTTAGATCTTCGCATATTGTAGATACAGATGCACTTCTTGTCCTCTCTCACGAACCTAAAGACCTAGAGATAATTGCACTCTGGGCAAATAAAAACAAGATAGTTACTTTTGCCTATGAACCTGCATTTTTAGAGTATGGTTTGACTGCTTCTATCTACATCGGCAAAGCTACAAAACCTTATCTTAATAACACTATTATCAAAAAATACGGATTTGTTTTTGATCCATACCTTCTTCAACTCTCAAAATTCACACACTAAACGCACACACCAATGATTTTTAGAGATTATCTATAATATAATGAAAATACAATATAAACAAAAAATGTGTAGTTTAGAAATGAAGTAGATGTTGTTATATTTATGAAAAATTGAGTGTTAATTAGAGTAGAGAGTTGAAGTTAGAAAAATATTATGCGAATTAGTCCCCAATAAAGGGGACTAGAGAAAACTATTTTAAGTTCTCGAATGGTGCAGATACAACTGTTTTTCTTGTTACTGTGTAAGGAACTAATGCCGCAGCACGAGCTCTTTTAATAACGATTGTAATCATGTCTTGGTGACGTTTACAGTTACCCGTTAAACGACGTGGCATAATTTTATATCTTTCTGAAAGAGAGAAACGTAAAGCTCCTACATCTTTATAATCCATGAATTCTACTTTTGATTCACAGTACTTACAAAATCTTTTTTTGTATTTTCTTTTTTCTGACATGTTATTTCCTTTTGTTATCTATTTCTAAAATGGAATTTCATCTTCATCAATGTCGATAGTAGGAATTTCATTGCTACTTGGCATTTGACGACTCTGTTCTCTAGCTTTGTTGTTGTAACTTGGCTGTGGTTGTTGATAACTTTGCGCTTTTCCCTGTTGCGGAGCGTAAGAGTCTTGGCTATAATCTTGAGAAGGTGCAGGCATACTGTTGTTGTAGCCACCTTGGCTTGGGCCTTGGTTGTCACCTTTAGAATCTAGCATTTGCATTGTTTCAACTACAACTGAATGCTTTGAACGCTTTTGGCCATTTTGGTCAACCCATTGGTCAAAACTAAGTCTTCCTTCAACAAGAATTTTACTTCCTTTGCGAAGGTATTGATTGGCAACTTCTGCACTTCTTGCAAAAAATGTAATATCAACGAAACAAATTTCCTCTTTTTTTTCACCATTGCTAGTGAATTTACGGCTTGTCGCAATAGCAGTACTTGCTATGCCCATTCCGCCTTGAGAGTATCTGAGTTCGATGTCGCGCGTTAAGTTTCCAACTAATATGACTTTGTTAAACATAGGTTTTCCTTAAGTGTTAAGCGTTTTTGCTATTACTCTGCTACTGCTTCTACAGCTGTTTCTTCAACAACTGTTTCAGCTTCTACTTCTGCTTTAGCCGGAGTAGTACCTTTTTTAGCTTTTTCAACTAATTTAGTCCATGCAGCTATTTCACGGTTTGTATCGTATTTAATAGTTACAAAACGAAGTAATTCTTCGTTGATACGAAAACGTCTTTCGATTTCAGAAATTGCCGCTGGAGCAACTGTATAATAAATAACATGGAAATATCCACGCTCGTTTTTGTTGATTGGGTATGCTAATTTTCTCATTCCCATTGCATCTGTTACTGCTATTTCACCACCGTTTGAAGTAATTACTTCTTCGATAGCATTGATGTTGCTTTGAATTTCTTCTGCTGTTAACGTAGGTTTTACGATTACAAGGTTTTCGTAGTGTCTCATATAGTATGATCTCCTTTTGGTATTTGCCACAATGGCACTTGTTTCCCTTTCGGATTTAAATATATCTCTTAATTTAAAAAGATACAAAGAGAAAGGAACCTGGAATTATATAGAATTAAGCTTAAAATAAGCAAATAAAATAGAATTTTGAAGAGAATAGAGCCAATTAAAAGATGACAAAATGCAAAGAAAAAGTACAGTTTTTGCATTAGTAGGGTATAGTTATTCAAAAAATTAGGATATGTTTAAGAGATGGCAAAAAGAAGAAAAAGTAAAGCACATACAGAATCAAAACTACTTACTATGATTGCATGGGCATTGGCTGTCATTGCTTTAATCCTGAGTTCACTTGTTGCAGGATATTACTTTGGATATGAAAACGCTAAAGAAGATTTTGCTAAAAAAGAGAAGGTAGAAAAAGAAAAAAAAATAGCCTATTTGAAAAAAATGGAAGAAGTCAGCAAGAAACAAGATGAAAAAAGTGTTAACGAAAAACTCAAAGATGTTTTAAAAAAAGAAGAGAAGCAACATGATGCAACTGTTCTGTTAGAAAGCACAAAAGAAGAACCAAAAAAAGAAGAAAGTGTTAAAAAGGGGCTTAATTATACTTCAGCTTCTCATGAGATTGATGATGAAAATCTTGATGTAATATCGGCCATAGAGAGTAGGGAAATTAAAAAAACATCTACCAAGCCAAGAGTTGCTATTATCATAGATGATGTTGGCACTCGTTCTCAGGTGAGAGCCATTAAAGCTCTTTCTTTACCTATAACTATGTCTTTCTTACCACCGAGTGCTGCTCGTCCAAATTCGGCAAAGCTCGCTGCTCAGGAGAATTTGTATATGGTTCACCTTCCAATGGAGGCACAAAGTTTTAGTGCTGAAGAGCCCTCAACGTTGAGAATAAATGATTCACAGGAAATGATTTCCTCAAGAATAAAAGAGATAAAAACACTTTTTCCAAAAGTGCACTATATTAACAATCACACAGGCAGTAAATTCACCTCAAATGAAGCAGCGATGAAAAAGTTGATGAATGCTTTGCAGTCTAACGATATTAATTTTATAGACAGTAGAACAACCGCCACAACACAAGCACCAAAGATTATGAAAAGTCTTGGTCTGCCTTATGTCTCAAGAGATGTGTTTTTAGATCATCATATGGACAAAGCGTTTGTAAATAAGCAGATAAAACAAGTAATAGAGATTGCAAAAAAACATGGAAGTGCCATTGCTATCGGGCATCCGCATGCTAATACAATCCTTGCTCTACATGAATCAAAAAAGCTTTTTGAAGATGTTGAATTGGTTTACATCAATAAAATGTACTGATATAAATGCAAAAAATTTCCCATAATATACCAGAGCTTAGTTCTATGAAGAATTATCCAAAAGAGGTATATTATAGTGGTAACGAGAAACTTTTAGAGCGTAAAAAAATCTCTATTGTAGGAAC
>JAHJFL010000098.1 GCA_018824795.1 bacterium
CCAAGCGGTGAACCAATGTTTCAACCTTTAATGGGCGCTGTTGATGCCCAAAACTTCTTGAAGGCGCTTGCAATTGTCAAAGAAGAGTTCGATACTATGAAAACGGAAAAACAAAAATGATATTTGTAAAAACAAGTGATGCAAACTTTCAAGAAAATTTTGAGGAACTTCTCGGTCGCGGCAAAATGGATATGGCTCATGTAAGTACAATAGTAGCCAATATTATAAATGAAATTAAACTTGAAAAAAATGGTGCACTCAAGCGTCATATTACAAAATTCGACCATTGGACGCCGCAAAGTGATGCAGATTTAAAAATTTGTACGGACTCTATGCAAAAAGCGTATGAAGCACTAGAACCTAAACTAAAAAGTGCTCTGCATTTAGCTTATGATAGAATCAAAGTCTATCATGAAAAACAGAAACCTAAATCATGGTTTGATGATGAAGCTAATGGCACTATTCTTGGTCAAAGAGTGACAGCAGTTGACAGTGCAGGGCTTTATATTCCTGGTGGAAAAGCGGCATATCCTTCTTCACTATTAATGAATGTAATTCCTGCTCAAGTCGCGGGAGTTGAGAAGATTGTTGTTTGTACGCCAACGCCGGATAATGAACCAAACGCACTTTTACTCGCTGCATGTCACTTATGTGGAGTAAGTGAAGTTTACAAAGTTGGTGGAGCAAGTGCCATCGCTGCAATGGCATATGGAACTGAAACAATACCAAAAGTGGATGTAATTACAGGACCGGGAAACATTTTCGTAGCAACTGCTAAAAAAATGGTTTTTGGAGATGTGAACATTGACATGATAGCCGGTCCAAGTGAAATAGGAATTTTAGCGGATGAGAGTGCAAATCCAAATCATTTAGCTATAGATATGCTCTCACAAGCAGAGCATGATGAAATGGCGAGTTCTATATTGATAACTACATCACTTAAACTTGCAGAAGAAGTGCAAATAGAGCTTGAAGATTGGCTCAAAAAACTTCCGCGTGAAGAGATAGCACGAAAATCAATAACAGAACGCGGTGCGATAATAATTGCGAAAGACATGGATGAAGCTATAAGGCTTATGAACGATATTGCTCCTGAGCATTTAGAAGTGTGTACAAACTCACCTTTTGAACTTTTACCTGCTATTAAGCATGCAGGTGCAATCTTTTTAGGACACAATACGCCAGAAGCAATAGGAGATTATGTGGCTGGACCAAACCACACACTTCCAACAGGTGGAACTGCAAAGTTTTATTCTCCTCTTGGAGTGGAAAACTTTATGAAAAAAACATCCATTATCGCATTTTCCAAAAAAGCAATAGATGAAATAGGTGAAGCGTGTGCACTTATAGCAAACACTGAAGGTCTTACCGCTCATGAGCAGTCAGTTCGTGTAAGAATGAGCAAGTAATATTTTTTTCTAAGAAATAACTCTATTTTTTATGTGTAGAATGCCTTTGTAATATTTTAATACAAAGGCAAATACACATGTTACATCCAGCAGCAGCCCATTTCGCAGTGGCACTTCCAATAATTTCTTTACTTTTAGGCATAGCTTATTTAGTTAAACCAAGTGAGTTGATGTCAAAAATATCAACACGTTTTATGGTATTTGCAGCCATATTTTTAATTGCAGCGTTTTTTACAGGCAAAGCAGATGGCGGTGAAGCTTATATTCTTCTTCCAGAGTTAGGACAGGCACTTTTGAGAGATCATAAAGATTTTGGCCTCTATCTTACAATTGCTATGGGTATAGCAGCTCTTGTGAAGCTTTTTGGATGTTTTACAAAAAGAATCAAAGCAGAAATTTTTTCTATAATATTGCTTGGCATTATAGCTGGCGGGATTCTTTATCAAGGAAAAATGGGTGGAGAACTTACTTATACATATGGTGCTAATGTAGCACAACATTCGGACGGCATGGATTGTTTGGCAGATCCATCAGATTTTATAGAGGAGAAGGAGTAATCTTCTCTCTTCTAAAAATGTAATCACACCCAACAGATTTTCTTACTTTTTAAGTTTGAAAAGCATATCCGCAAATTTTCAACATTCTCTCATTAGCTTTTTTATAATAAATTATTAGATTTTCAAATCTACCCAGAGATAAGATTTTATCAAAAAATTGTCACTTATTTATTACTACTTTAAGGTTTCTTGGATACCATTTTCACAGTGAAGATACCCCTGTCAGCAAAGATAAGGG
>JAHJFL010000099.1 GCA_018824795.1 bacterium
AGGTAATGGTCTATTCTCTTTGGCTCATCTGCTACCATGGTAATGATTACATCATTGCCAACATTTACAATTTTTCCATTGTAAGCTTCACAGATTGCGTTTATGTCACTTACATTTTCAGTGATTGGAAACTTTACCAAAGCCATCTCTTTTTCAACCAAATCTGCATGCTCATACACTTTTAAAACTGGAATAAGCTTATGCAGTTGCTTTGTAATCTGTTCAATCACTCTCACAGAGCCAGAAGTAACAATCGTAAGTCTTGAATACTTACTGTCTGGAATTGGAGCAACTGTTAAAGAAGTGATGTTGTAACCACGTCCAGAAAAAAGATTTGTAATACGAGATAAAACACTCGCTTCATTAACAACAATAACTGAAACTACTCTTCTTTCACTATTTTCAGCTATCATTTTGTCTCCTTTTTCTCTAATAACATCATGTTAAATAAGCTTCCGCCTGATGGAACCATCGGCATAACATTTTCAAATCTTGCAACGATTACTTCAATAAACGCAACAATATTTTTCTCAACTGCGTCTTTAAGCGCCGCATCAAATTCCTCTTTTGTATGAACTCTGTAACCTATTCCGCCAAAAGCTTCTGCTAGTTTTACAAAGTCCGGTTGTGCAGATAAATCTGTTTCACTATGACGTTTGTCATAGAAAAGAGTTTGCCACTGACGAACCATTCCTAGAAAGTTATTATTCAAAATAATATTAATAACCGGAAGCTTTTGTTCAACAGCCGTCATTAACTCCTGACAATTCATTAAAATTGAACCATCACCTGTAAAGTTAATACTTATCTTATCTGGACAAGCAGCTTTAACACCAATTGCCGCAGGAAAACCGAAGCCCATTGTTCCAAGACCGCCTGAGCTTATCCATTGACGAGGACGAGAAAACGGATAAAACTGTGCTGCCCACATTTGGTGCTGACCAACATCCGTAGAGATGTTTGCACTGTCACCAAGAAGTTCGCCAACACGTTTTACAACCCATTGCGGCTTTAATCTCTCTTCATCTTCATGAAAAGTCAAAGGATGCAACTCATCAAAATTATTGATAGTATCTCTCCATGACTCATATTTATCCGGATCAATCTGAGATGTAAGTTCAAGCATTTGAGTCACTACATTTTTAACATCGCCAACTATCGGGTAGTCTGCGTTTACAAGCTTAGAAATACTTGCAGGGTCAATATCTACGTGAATAACATCTGCATTTTTAGCAAACTCGGAAAGCTTCCCTGTTACACGGTCATCAAATCTTGCACCAAGAGCTATAACCAAGTCTGTTTCACTCATTGCCATATTTGCTGCATAAGAACCATGCATACCGAGCATTGAGATAAGAAGCGCATCATCATGTGCCAAAACGCCGCGAGCCATAAAAGTTTCAACAGCAGGAATTTGCGTTGCATGAATAAGGTCTCTTACTTCATATGCTGCGTTTGAGTTTACAATTCCGCCACCAAGGTAAAAAAGTGGACGCTTTGCATTTGCTATTGCCTCCATCGCTTTTTTAATCTGACGAGGATTTCCTCGTGTGTGCGGCTTATATGTCTCTAAATTAAGTTCTATATCATAGTTGAATTCTGCAATCTGGGCAGTAACATCTTTTGGAATATCAACATGCACCGGGCCAGGACGACCAGAGTTTGCAATATAAAATGCTTCCTTAAGTACACGAGGCAAATCTGCTGCATCTGTTACAAGATAGTTGTGCTTTGTACAAGGACGAGAAATACCAATTGCATCAATCTCTTGAAAACCATCTGTACCGATAAGACTCATAGGAACCTGCCCGCTGATAACAACCAAAGGAATTGAATCCATATAAGCATCAGCCAAACCCGTGACTGCGTTTGTAAAACCGGGTCCGCTTGTAATCATGGCGACACCGACTTTACCGCTTGCTTTTGCATAACCCTCAGCAGCATGGATAGATGCTTGTTCATGACGATTCAAAATATGTTTGAATCCGTCTTGCTTGTATATTTCATCATATACATTCATTATTGCCCCGCCAGGGTAGCCAAAAACTGTGTCTACACCCTCTGCAATAAAAGCTTCAATGACCATCTGTGCACCACTAATTTGCATGAAAAGTCTCCTCAATATAAATGTTAATTTTAAAAATTCGCTTATTATATAAAAAGGGAGCTATATTTGAGGTTAAAAGGTGAGATAAATTATTATTCTAATATTGATTTAACTATCATTGAAGGGCGCCACATTGCGAGAGAACCTTTCGTTTGTAAATCAAGTGTAAGTTTTGAATCCGGATAATAATCTTTGAATACATTAAAGATATTCTCTATCTGATCTTGAAGCCCAAAATTGAGAATATAATTTTTAATTCCATTTTCAATTTGCGCTTTTTCTTTTTTCATTTTAATTGCATTTTCAAGCTGGACCATATAACACCAGCCAAAGAGTGTTCCAAAAGACATGTATTTTGAACTTACTTTCATGTAGGGATGAATGACAGATATAATCCCGTCCACATCACCTTTTGCTGCGAATTCACTTGCTTTTGACAAATCTGCATTCCAAGCCGTCTGGAGTTTTTGACCATCTGGCGTTTCTTGTAAGTCCTCACTCTTGTCCAAAAGATTATAAGCAAGAATAGTATCTTCTTCTTTTATTGCGTTAAAAAACTTTTGTTTGGATTCTATGCTTAAGATAAGTTCTTTTACTTCTAGGGAAAAATCGCTGAAATCACTTAAGATTCTCAACATTTTGATAGCTGAATGCGTATCTCCATTTTGAATAAGTTCTTGAGATTTTATATAGAGAGTATCTGCATAACGCATCAAAGTCTCATACTCTTCAAACTCCATTAAGAAAGGATGTAATTTAATGAGTTCAAAGACTATCTTGAAATCTTTTTGACCTAAAGCAACACGAAAACGCTTATACACTTCACCTTGTGTTAAAAGATCATGAATGAGTTTTGTCTTCTCACTTATGCCTCTGTATGGGGCTAAAATCTCTTTTGCTTTTTCGGCACCTTTTGGGTCTAAAGTATATTCTTGGGCTAAAGCAAAAGCTTTTTTCCATCTAGATTCAAGGATCTTATAAACTTTTGAATCTTTGTACATAGGATGCGCATTAGCCAAACTGTATGCGAGTGTATATTTTTCCTGTTTTGCAAAAAATAAAAATTTGTCAAAGTCAGCATATTCAAGAAGTACTTTTTGAATGATGTTATTTTTTGCAGGAATATCTTTAAAATTATTAAAAAGTTTTATTGCAGTTTTTTTATCACTTTTTTCTAGGTAAAGTTTTGCCTGAGTGAGTGTTTTTTCCCATAAATTTGATACCAATTCGTATATTTTTGTATAAACTAAAAATGGATTTACCTCAGATTGTTTTTGAATTTCATCATACTTTTTTTGACTTAAGAGCTCTCGCAGGTATTCTTCGCCTTCATATATGTTGTAAAAAAACAACTCACCGTTTGCAGTTCCTAAAATAAGCTCATTATTCTGTGAGTAAAACTCCATAGAAGTAATCGCAGAGTTCAGTTTAACAAAATTTCGTGAGATAAGCTCATATGTTTTCAAATCATACGCAAGAACATACCCAAGTACTGTACCTAAAAACAAAAATTTATTGTCTTTACTGAGAGTCATTTGTGTTACATCGTCATGTATACCCTGTAGCTTAGCTAATATTTTCCCGCTTAGTACATTCCAAACAAAGACAACAGCATCTTTATCAACACTTATCAATCTATTATTCGCAATAAACTTTAGCTTCATGACAGGGGAATCGTGAAGTTTTAATTTATTTTTTGGTGTCATCGTTGCTATATTAAAGAGAGAAACTTTTTTGTCATAACTTGCTGTAGCAACCCAATTGCCATTTGGACTAAAAGATATGTCATTAATAGTATCGATATGGATAGGCAGCGTAAACGCTAGTTTTCCGCTATGCATATCTATGGCGAACGTTTTCCCATCGTCTCCACAGGAAAACATATATCTATTCTTTGGGTCAATTCCAACGCAAGAGACTTCCCCTTGATGTCTATCGACTTTAGTAATAGTTTTTTTTGTGTCTGTATTGTAAAGTTTAGACTCTTGACAATCACTGCTTATAGAAGCAAAGTACTTACCATCACTACTAAACGCAACAACATCTGTTTTATATCTTAGATGTGTTATATTTGCTTTAAACCCGCCAAGTACATCTAAATTTTCTAAATTATAATACTTAATCGTAGTATATTCATCAACAAGTAAAAGAGTCCCATCATCAAGAATTTTGGTGAGTATAACGGCATTGTTAAGTTTTATTTTTTTGCTAGGAGTCATCAATTAGTCTCTTAAATATCCCTCTTTTTTTAACACACTTTTTATCTGTTCCTGATGCTCTTCGCCTTTTGTTTCCATATGTACTGTCACATTTGCATCGCCGTAGTCCAGAGAGACAGAAGTTCTATCATAAGAGATATGCACAATATTCGCAGTTAACTCTTTAAGTATCTCAGTAAATCGCATAAGTGAACCCGGCTTGTCGAT
>JAHJFL010000013.1 GCA_018824795.1 bacterium
CTTAAAAGTGAAATTGCCGACATTTCAAATACCTCTTCAAAACCTTACGGTGGAGCAATTACGGCAGGACTTTTCTTAGATAAATTCATCAAAGAAGAAAATAAAGAGAAATGGCTTCACTTTGATATTGCAGGTTCAGCGTATACTGAAACTCCATGGGACTGTAATGTTTACGGTGCGACTGGTGCTAGCGTTAGAATGATAAGTGATTTTTTAAAAAACATAAAATAAACTGCTGATGCTAAGCAAAAACAACCTCAATAAACTCCTTGGACTTCTCTTTGTCCTTGGATTTTTCCTCTTTAACTATTTTACTAACCCTCCACAAACGCAGCCTCGTCAACAAACTCAAGAAAAAACTTCTCTTGAAAAACAATCTTCTGTTGAGGAAGCTTTCAGTAAAAAACAAAGTAATGTTCAAGTTAGTGGCTCAGGAGTTGTTCTGCGTTTACTTAAAGATGACACTAATGGTCTCAGACACCAAAAAATACTTCTGCATTTAGACTCAGGACAAACAATTCTGATTGCTCACAATATAGACTTGTCTCCAAGAATTGATACTCTTGCAAAAGGTGACACACTTACGTTTTATGGTGAATATGAATATAACGCCAAAGGCGGAGTTGTTCATTGGACACATCACGACCCTCAAAAACGCCATGTCGATGGTTGGTTGAAACATAATGATAAAATCTATCAGTAAGTTGAACTATGCCTAAAAATCTCCTTTTCACAGATGGCAGTGTAAATCCAAAAACGCAAATAGGTTTTGGAGCTTATCTGTTTTTAAAAGGAGATAATATCGCCAAACCTACTTTAGTGCAAAACATACAAACCAAAAAATTTGAAAACACTTCTTCAACTAAATTGGAGTTAGAGACTCTGCTTTGGGCATTAAAAGAAGTAAACGCAAAAGTCTTTCCACTGCTCATCTACACAGATTGTCAAAATATACTCGGCCTAATGACAAGAAGAGAAAAGTTTGAAAATAATAACTACATCTCAAAAACGGGCAAAGAGATAAAAAATCATCTGCTTTATAAAGAATTTTATGCTTTTACAGACCTGCACAAATGTGAATTTGTCAAAATAAAAGGGCATAAGAAAAAAGAGTTCAAAGATGAACTCGACACAATGTTTTCACTTGTAGACAAAGCTGCCCGAAATGCTTTAAGAGAAAACACTCTCCAATAGTCCCACTTATAAAAACTCCAAGTAAAGTTTAGCTATTATTGCATAATTATTAATTAAGCACTATAAAGGGTTACAATGGGATTAGCAATAGGTCTGGTAGGACTTCCAAACGTAGGTAAATCAACAACTTTCAACGCACTCACAAAAGCACAAAATGCAGAAGCTGCAAACTATCCATTTTGTACAATAGAGCCAAATAAGGCTATTGTTCCGGTTCCAGATAAAAGATTAAACGCACTTGCAAAAATCGTTAATCCAGAAAAAATTCAGTACTCTACTTTAGACTTCGTAGATATCGCAGGCCTAGTAAAAGGTGCAAGCAAAGGTGAAGGTTTAGGAAATAAATTTCTCTCAAACATCCGTGAAACAGAAGTTATTCTTCAAATTGTAAGATGTTTTGAAGATGACAACATTGTTCACAACGAAGGAAGCATAGACCCATTACGCGACGTTGAGATTATTGAAGGTGAGCTTATCTTGGCTGATATTGAAGTGCTTTCTAACCGCATAGAAAGACTTAAAAAACAAGCCAAAACAGAAAAAACTGCCAAAGCAATGCTAGAACTCGCTGAAGAACTTTTAGAGTTTTTAGGTGATGGAAATCTTGCAATTAACTTCAAAAATTGTGAAAGTGATGAGTACAAGCAACTTATGCAAGAGACACGTCTTTTGACTAACAAAGAGATTATGTACGGTGCAAACGTTGATGAAGACGGACTACTTGAAGACAATGAATATGTAGTTGCTCTCAAAGAACATGCTGCAAAAAATAACTGCGAAATCATTAAACTTTGTGCAAAAATAGAAGAAGAGCTCATTGGTCTCAGCGAAGAAGAAGCGAATGAATTTTTGGCAGATCTTGGCGTTGAAGAGTCTGGACTTGAACAGATTATTCACAAAGGTTTTGACAAACTCGGTCTTATGAGTTACTTTACTGCCGGTGTTAAAGAGGTTCGTGCCTGGACAATCCGTAAAAACACTCCTGCTCCAAAAGCTGCAGCTGCAATACATAATGACTTTGAAAAAGGCTTTATCCGTGCAGAAGTTATTGCTTACAAAGACTTTATTGAACTTGGTGGTGAAGCCAAAGCTAAAGAAGCGGGTAAAATGAGACTTGAAGGTAAAGAATATATAGTGCAAGATGGTGATGTTATGCACTTTAGATTTAATCTCTAACACATATTTCTAATTATTCTGGAGTGAAAATGAAACTTGAATATGCTGGGCCAAAGCCGATTATATCTCATACTGGTATTGCTTTTGACAAGAATAAAGAGGATAAATACAGTTATCTAAGTGTATTGGTAAGACTTTTAAATGCTTTTAATCACGAGTATATAGAAGACAAAACCTATGTATGTGATGCTGACATCAAAGACCTTAGCAGTGATGAACTCTATAAAGAACTCAAAAAATATTGTGAAAATATCGATAAGCTTATAAAATCTGAAAATCATGCCGTTGAAGGAAAAATAGAGCATGACCTCGATAGAGCTCATGAAAATTTAATTTTAAATGATGCAGCAAAAGAAACGCTAGAAAATAATATAAAAATAATGCATGACTATATGATTCAAAGATCAATCAATAAAAGTGTCTATTATTGTGGTATTCATGCTTTGGCAAAAATCATAGAACGAGAGAAAATAGAACATATAACAGTTCCAATGTTTATAAAATACACGCATGTACTCCATTCAGTTCAAGGTGTACTCAGAACTGAAAAAAGACCGGTAGAGAGTGATTTAAGTATTTTTGAAGAGGATGAAAAGCTTTTTGCAAAACTGCAGATAATTTATATCTGAGACAGTTTTGCGATAACTTCTCCGTATTTTACATTTTCACCCGCACTTACTTCGAGTTCAAGCATATCTTTTTGTGCCAATATAACAATAGTTGAACCCATCTCAAAACATCCAAAATCAGTTCCCTTGTCAAGATACAGATTTTCAAATGTGTAAGCATTTGGCTTTGTAGCTTCTGCGTTCGTTTGAATACGGGGTTCAAAATTCACCTGCATCACTCCAACATTTAAAGCACTTACTAAAACCATATAAAATCTCTGTTTTGAAGTCGTCTCACAGAGTAAAACCACTCTCTCATTCTCTATAAAAAGATTGATTCTTTTTTTAAGCGAAGGCATATTTACAGGATAAAATTTCCCCGGAATATGTACAGCTTTCAAAACTTTGAGATTTGTAGGAATATGGTAACGATGGTAGTCTTTTGGAGAAAGATAAAAGTTAATAAACGTTCCATCGCTGATAATACTTTTTTCTTCATGAGTGAACTCTTCTCCTAAAAGTTCATTACATTTATATCGCATTCCTTTAATTTGAAGTGCATAATCACTTGTAATTTCACCACATTCGGAGATTAAAGAATCACATGGTGAGATAAAATCTTCTGCGTTTAGGGAGTAATTTCTGTCTTCTTTGAGTTTTCTTGTAAAAAGAGCATTTAAACTTTTGTAAGTGCTAGGAGAGTGAAACTCACTCATATCTAAGCCCATTAATGAAACATAGGAGCCATTTACAATTTTTTGAAACCACTTTGGAAATTTCTTTGAAGCAAACTTTCCAAAACTTTGTGAAATTGCTGATGTTATATGTCTTTTGTTCATGATTATCCTTCTATTTTTTTGAATCCGTAATTTTTCGTTTAGCTATCTCTTCTATTAAAACAGTTGCGTAAGAACCTTTTGGAAGTGTAAAATTCATTTCATACTGCGCTTCTTCAGGAAGATGTCTACCCTCGACTTTTGTGGCATAAATCCATGCATATCTTCTTGCACCATCTTCATTTATCTCTGAGTTATACTCTTTTTCAATCTCTCCGGCAATACCGCTCGAAGTTTTTACTTTTTTACCACACAGCAGGCCCGTAACAGAAATATCACGTGTGTTAAATCTCTCAAAATCATGCTCACTTCCGTCAAAATCAAATAATCTTCCATACGGATAGTGTTCCATAATATCACCAGAGATGAGTTTAAAAGGATGTTTTTGCGCTTTCATTTTTTTGATTTCATCATTTGGAAAATTTAAAATTGGCTCAAGTTCTTTAGCATCAAAACTACTTACAAGAGCGTTTATTTCCAAGCGTCTGCTGAGCCAAAGATTAAAAAGATGACTTTGATAAGCACTGATAAGCAATTTTTTTATTTTAGGATTTCTCTCTTTTTTCTCACCTTTTGCAATTTGTTCGCCTAAAATATGGTTGTCACCGTCATTGCCAAAACGTTGATAACCAAAGAAATTTGGTATTCCGTACTCAGCAATATTTTTAAGTGCCTGATCAATTTTTTGAGCAGAAGTAGGATTTACTTTTTTAAGCTTGATGTAAAATCTATTTCCCTGAAGATGCCCAATTCTAATCTTATTGTTATGATACGCTTTTGAAAGTATTTTGATACTTTCATGCTCAAACTTATCCATAGCTTCTTCATGTTTTTTATGTAGTGAAATATACTGTTTTGTCATTGCATGCTTATCTTTAAGCCCTGCGTAACCTATCTCTTTTTGTTGTATACCTAGGTATCTGGCAATTGCACTCACCATCTCTAGAGTAGATAAACTCTTTTTTCTTACAAAAAGAACAAGGTGTTCTCCCTCACCTGAAAACTCATATAAAGGTATCTCTTCAACCACAAAATCACGAGGAGTTTGTCTAAAATGAAAATCGATACTCGCGTGACCTAGAGAATAAAATCTGTCCATATTTTGCCTTTTAAAAGTGATGCGATTTGCATCTATTTGTGTATTTTACCCTAGCTGAAGATGCAAATACATTTAATTTTACTCTGCTTATTGCAGCACGTCTTAAAACCGCTAGCCTGTCTTTTTTTGCAAACGCAACAAGCATTTCATACTCTTCACCGCTACAACCAATACGCTTGGCTATTTTTTTTAAAAAACGAAAACCTATTCTGTTCACATCAGATATTTTTTGTAAATCACTAAAAAGCCCATCCGAGATATCCATACCAGAACTCAAAAATTTACTTGCGTTTTGTATAAATTTTTGTCTCAAATGAATATCTACAAATTTTGATTTTTTATGTATAGAGCCTAGGTTTGACAATCTTTTTAAATCTTTCAAAGAAGAACC
>JAHJFL010000100.1 GCA_018824795.1 bacterium
GGCGCTTGCGGGAAATCATCATTTGTTATGGTTATAACGGTTTGAGTAGTTTGTAAAGTGGCTCCGGATTGACCTGATAGATTAACATAAAAGAGTTCATCTGGTTCTATGGCAATGTCTCCATTTACTATAATATCTATAGTTTTTGAAGTTTGTCCAGGAGTGAAAGTTAATATACCAGATTTAGCGACATAGTCATTATTTGAAGTAGTAGCAGTTCCATTTGCCGTTGCATAATTCACTGTAACAGTTGATGTTGAGGCATAGCTTAATGTAACAGTAGTAGTAAATGTTTTTGGTCCACTATTCCCTTCTGTGTCAGATACAGTTGGGGTAATGTTTATTTTAGGTGGAGCAGTAAAAACAAAAGTAAAATTATAGCCTTGATTATTTCTCGAACTGTGGATGCGTATGCTTAAAGTAGTTGGACCTGTAAATGAAATTACATCATTGTTGTTAAGAGCAGTGCCACCACTTGTTGGACAAGTAGCCAAACCATATGTATACGATACATCGTTATCTGCAACCCGTGTAAACTTTAAAGTACCTGCAGACTCAATAGTGAAATTGTAATATACGTCGTCTCCGCTATCAAAATTTCTTCCTGAATAGGAATCTGTATAACTTCCAGATGTTGTAAAGGTATACTGGCCTGCAGGGTTGCTACATACAGCTCCCAATCCAGCTGTAGCCAGCGACAGCATAGCAACAATTAGAAAGAACATTTTTTTTAAAATCTTAAGCATATTCATAACAAACTCCTTTGGTTAAACTTAGAATAACTGCACAAAAAAACAGGGCTCAGTAACATTTAACTTTGCGAATTCTCCATTATACAACTTTTTTTAAGTGTCTATTCTGAAAAAAGTTGAAATTAGAAAATGTGATATATCTTTTTGAGGAAGTTGTCTATGAAATCTACACAAGAAAGTGTAGATTATTTATTTAAAAAAGTAGAAATTTTTTCGGCAACGCTGTACTTTGTCGCCTCTTGAAGAATAATTTGAGCAGCTTTTTTTGTGTCTGTATTGAAGACAAGAGGTCCTATGAAGTTAACCATAGAATCTTCTATTGGTGTTTGAATAAGAACGATGTTGAAAATCAGCAGATTGGATGTATCTGTAATTTCAAGCAGATTTTGAATTTTTTCTGAAACTTCAAAGTCGTACTCTATAAGAGCAAAAGGATTAATGAGAGTAAAAGAGATGTGTGCGTCTTCTGTGGCTTGCATTTTCATGAAGACATCATCAATCTTTTGGAGTTCCACTTGTTTAATGTGGTCAAAGCCTAAAATAGGTACTTGTAAGTCAAATGTCATAAAAAAACCTTCTGTAAATTTGGTAAAGTATAACACTTTAAAGCATAAAACATACCTAGTTTAATGCGTGTTATATAACTTTTGGATAGAATAACACTCCATTTAAAACTAGGAATCAACTTTATGAAACTAAAAACAAATATTTTACTGCTTTTACTCTCTGGTCTGCTCTTTTTTGGCGGCTGCTCAAAAGATGTTGAAGAGTATAACAAACCCGCTGTATACTGGTACTCCAAGATTGTTGAATCCATTTCTAATGGCAATATAGAAAAAGCGGACAATTACTATAGTTCTCTTCAGGGTGAGCACATTGGTTCTCCGCTTTTACCTGAAGCTACGATGATTTTGGCAATAGCACATATGAATGAGGAAGAGTATCTTTTAAGTGAACACTTCTTTAATGAGTATATTAAACGCTATGCAAATCCGAATGAAAAAGAGTTTGCGGAGTTTATGAAGATTAAAGCTAAATACCTCGCTCTCCCAAATCCTTGGCGTGATCAGGTTTTGATTCAGGATGCTATAGTGGAGGGTGAAAATTTCAAAAAACTCTACCCACACTCTGCGTATTCCGCTGTTGTAGAGAGTATCTTAACGAATCTTTACATGGCAGATGCAGCACTTAATGAAAATATAGCTGATTTGTATACAAGACTTGATAAGCCAAGAAGTGCGGATTTTTATAAGAATATTAAACCGCAGCCTTGGATAGATTGGAATGAGATTGAACGAGCCAATACAGCTTGGTACCGAGCGTGGTTTGAGGGTGACGGAACAGAAAGTTGGTACGGCTTTATGGTTCCAGACACAAAAAGTGTTGTATCGAGAAACTCTGCTCCACAAGAAAATAAAAATAATATAGAACAATAGGATAATTTATGAAGTTAAGTAATTATGGTGACTTTCCTGCTGACATCCCGGTTATAGCAGAGGATGAACTTTTTTTATACCCTTTTATGATTTCACCGCTTTTTTTAAGCGATGAAACCAACATAAGTGCGGCCGCAAAGGCCATTGAAGAAAATACTTTAGTTATTGTGTGCTCAACAAAACCTTCTCAAGAGGGGCAGCGAGATTATGATTCTCTGTATGATGTTGGAGTGGTTGGTTCGATTATGAGAAAAGTAGCGCTTCCGGATGGAAGAGTAAAGGTTCTTTTTCAAGGTTTGGCACGAGCAAAAATGTTTCATAAAGTTTCAGACAAACCGCTTGTGGCACGTGTAGATGTCATAGAGCCTATAAACGCAACCTCTTTACGAATAGATGCAATTTTAGAAGTTGTACGAGAAAAAGTTAGAGTGCTTTCAACTGTAAGTAACTATTTTCCTCCTGATTTACTTCGTACAATAGAAGAAAATCATGACAACAATCGCATCATAGATTTGATTTGCAGCACTGTAAAACTTAAAAAAGAGCAGGCCTATAAACTTTTTGTTGAGGTAGATACAGAGAAAAGATTTTTAGACCTGGTAGACTTTTTGATGGATGAGATAGAAGCGCATAAACTTCAAAAAGAGATACGCTCTAAAGTTCATTCACACATAGAAAAAGTGAATAAAGAGTACTTTTTAAAAGAGCAGCTCAAACAGATTCAAAAAGAGTTAGGAACAGATACTTCAAAAGATGAAGAGATAGAAGAGTATAGAAAAAAACTCGAAGCTAAAAAATCTAAAATGAGTGAAGAAGCTCATAAAGAGATTGCTAAACAAATAGAGCGTTTTTCTCGTATGCATCCCGATTCTTCAGATGCTTCTATGACGCAGACCTATCTTGACTGGGTTTTGGAGATTCCTTTTGGAGATGAATCCAAAAAACCTTTGAAGATAAATGACGTTGAAACGCAGCTGGATAAAGACCATTTTTCTTTGGAAAAACCGAAAAAACGTATTGTTGAATATTTCGCTGTAAAAGAACTTTTAGAGCTTCGCGGAATCAGTCAGAAAAAAAGTGCCGGTGCTATTCTTTGTTTTTCAGGACCTCCTGGCGTCGGTAAAACTTCCCTTGCTAACTCTATAGCGACTGCACTAAAACGCCCACTTGTACGTATAGCCTTAGGCGGCCTTGAAGATGTAAATGAGTTAAGAGGGCATAGAAGAACTTATGTGGGTGCAATGCCTGGACGTTTGGTCCAAGGGCTTATAGATGCAAAAAAAATGAATCCTGTTATTGTTTTAGATGAGATAGACAAAGTCTCTCGTTCTCAAAGAGGAGACCCGACTGCTGCACTTTTAGAGATTCTAGATCCTGAGCAAAACAGCGAGTTTAGAGATTATTATCTCAATTTTAATATTGACTTGAGTAATGTTATTTTTATAGCAACAGCAAATGATGTTGGTAAAATTCCTGCTCCGCTTCGTGATAGAATGGAGTTTATTACTGTAAGTTCTTATACGCCGCAAGAAAAGTATGAGATAGCAAAACGCTATCTTATCCCTCAAGAGTTAAAAAAACACGGTTTAAAGACTTCTGAGGTGAGTATATCTACTACAGCGCTTAAAGAACTTATTCATAGTTTTACTCGTGAAGCTGGCGTACGTAATCTTCGCCGCCGTATAGCTGACATGAGCAGAAAGGCTGCAAAAGAGATACTTCAGCACCCTGAATCCGGCAAAATATCAGTAACGCTTAAAAATCTTAAAAATTATTTTGATAAAAGTGTTTTTGAGATTGAGAAAACAGATAAAATTCCTGTTGTTGGAGTTGTTAACGGTTTGGCATGGACAGCTGTTGGCGGGGATGTATTGAAAATTGAGAGTATTCGTATTAAAGGAAAAGGCAACTTACAGTTAACGGGAAGTCTTGGTGATGTTATGAAAGAATCGGCAAGAATTGCCATGAGTGTTGTTAAAACGCTTATAGATACTAAAAAACTCAAGATTGATGATAAAAATGTTCCTCTGACGTTCAAAGAGATTGAGGATAAAATGCCAATAGATTCAAGTGAAGTTTATAAACGCTATGATTTGCATATTCACGTTCCAGATGGTGCAACGCCAAAAGACGGCCCAAGTGCAGGTATTGCAATGGTGAGTGTTATTTCTTCTATTCTAAGCGGTAAAAAAATACGTTCTGAAATAGCTATGACCGGTGAGGTTTCTTTGAGTGGAGATGTACTTCCTATTGGTGGTTTAAAAGAGAAACTTATTGCCGCACATAAAGCTGGTATGACAAAGGTTCTTATTCCTGCTAAAAACTATGAGAGAGATTTGGATGACATTCCTAAAGAAGTACAAGAAGCAGTGGAAATCGTTGGCGTTACGAGAGTGGAAGAAGTACTAAAGCAAGTTTTAGTGTAAGCAAAACTTGTGTCCGAGACCTAAGTCTCGGATATGTATTAATGGTACTAAAGAATAACCGTAGCTATTTTTTTCATTAAATCATCATTTCTTATAGGCTTCATTAAAAATCCGTTTGCACCAAACTCTAAAGCATCACTTTTCTTTGTTTCATCAGTTGTAAGTACAATGATAGGGAGTTGACGAAGATTATCATCTGCACGAACTACTTTAAGCATATCTATCCCACCCATAATTGGCATAATAATATCAAGTAAAATGAGATCAATATCATCTCTTTTTTTTAACTCTCCTATTGCATCCGAACCATTTTTAGCTTCAATTACCTCTTTTACATTACCGCTTTTCATTAACATTGATCTGAGAAGTTTTAGATTTATTAAATCGTCATCAACTGCCAGAACAACTAGGTCTTTTTTTATCATTTTTTAGCCTTAAATAAATTTTTCAAACACGAGTCTTAGCAGATCTTTGTTTACAATATTTTTGATGCTCTCATGTACATAAAGAGCATCATCAGAGTTTTCAATTGACGAAGAGTCATTAATGAGCACTAAATAACTGTCTAAGTTTCTACTTTTGTTAGCTTCTTTTACTTTATTAGAAAAAGCTTCCAATTCTAAGCCATCACACTCTTTATCAAACAAAATCAACTTATAACTGTCATCTTGTATCATTTCTTGCATTTCATCGACAGAATTTGCAACTTCATAAGTATAACCAAGAGAAAGCAATACTTTCGTGTAAAGCTTAGACTCAAAAGGTGTTTTTTTAGCAAGCAGAATATCTGCTTTGTAGCTTGCGTGGACTGTTGGACTTTCTTCTGTCAACTCCGTTGACTCATCTGTGAAAGTATCTTCCATAGGAATTTCTTCTTCGCTAACTACTTCTTCTGCAATAGTCTCAGGCTCAGCTAATAACATCTCATCTTGCTTCATTTGTTCTTCAACGCGAGCATTTTCAATAGCTTCCTGTGCGCTTTTAGGAATTTTTCTCTCTTGTACAATATAGTCGAATAGGAAATGATTCAATAAAGTTACTATTTCTGCACGAACGAGAGGTTTAGTTGTATACTCATCAAGTCCAGCTTCTAAAAATCTCTCTCTATCACCTTTAAGTGCGTTTGCAGTAAGCGCTACTATTGGAACATGAGGCTGATTGTATTCTTCTTCATACTCAAGTATCTCTTTTGTTGCTTCTACCCCATCAAGGAATGGCATTTGAATATCCATAAAAATCATATCGAAGTTTCCATCTTTTCTTTTTTGGAAAGCTTCTAGCCCATTTGAAGCTATAGAAACAGTAAGGCCTAAATCTTCAAGAGTTCTTTGAATCAACTTTTGATTGATTATATTATCTTCCGCAACCAAAACATTGGCATCAAATTTTGACGTCAGGGCATCAAAAGTCTTTTTAGAAGGTTTGTTTGCTCTTTTTTCGTTGAAATTGCCTTTGCTGTAATTTTCTAAAACAACTTTAATTTTAGTAGAATTTAGAGGCTCATACAATGTTTTAAAGACATTTGCATGCAGAGACTCAATTTTCTTCATAAAGTAAGATTTAGTTAAGAGGATAAGCTCTTGAGGCAATGCTCCATAAGCGACTAGGCTCTCTTCAGAAACGTAATCAAAATCAACAAATACCAAGTCGTAACTAACCTGTCTTTGCAGTGTTTCAATTTCACTAATATCTCTAAATGTTGTGTAACTCACTCCAAAGAAATCTAAATACTCACGAAGATATGTCTCTTGGCGTTTTGTTTTATGTGAAGATTCCTGAACAAGAGCATTAATGCTTGAATAAGTGCCTCTAATACTTTCATTGAGTGTTTCTACTTCTTCAAAATCAATTGTAAAGAAGAAAGTTGTTCCATCGCCAGGCTCACTGTGTAGGTCTAAGTGACCACCCATAAGCTCAATAAATCTGCTTGAAATAGTAAGCCCAAGACCAGTTCCACCATACTTACGGGTAATTGATGTATCGGCTTGAGAAAAGGCTTCAAAAATTCTTGATTTTTGTTCACTGGTTACACCAATACCACTATCTTGAACTTCAAATCTTACTCTTGTTATGCCATCTTCTTCAGATGGAATTTTTCTGATATCTACATTGATAGAACCTGCACTGCTTGTGAATTTAACAGCGTTTGAGAGAAGATTAATGATAACTTCTTTAATTTTTGTAGGGTCACCTTTAAGCGGTTGTTCAAGGGCAGGATCAACAAAACATCCAAGATCAATATGCTTTTCGCTT
Organism: bacterium; assembly: GCA_018824795.1. Next base: position 6,868 of record JAHJFL010000100.1, read on the forward strand.
GCACGAACCGCATATACTTCAACAGCGCTATTAAATTCTTCTACTGGATTAAACGCAATGTTCTCAATTTCAATTTTATTGCTTTCAATTTTAGAAAGGTCAAGAATATTATTAATGATTTCAAGAAGATTTTCTGAGCTTTTTTCAATTATTTCAACAAATTCAGCTTGCTCTTCTTTAAGACCTGTATCTTTAAGAAGCTCGGTAAAACCAACAATTCCGTTTAAAGGTGTTCGAATTTCATGAGACATATTTGCAAGGAACATAGATTTAGCTTCACTTGCTTCTTGTGCAGAAGTTTTATCTTCTCTGGTTTGTTTAATGATTCTTTCAAGGAGTGCATAGGCTTCTGCTGTTCCTTCAGATGTATGAAGGTTGATACTTGATTTATTTTCTTCATCATCAGTATCTTGCGCAACTTTTCGAAGTACATTCTCAAGATTTTTAATATTTCTTGCAATCTCATTTGATAATAAAAAGCCAAGTATGGCAAGAATAACAGAAACGAGCCAGATAGTTAAAGTGATGGTTAAAAATTGAAGAGCATCAGTTTGGACTTTTATAGCTCTATCATCCATAGCAGAAAGAATTAAATCTTCAGCTTTGGATAAAATATTTGTTTTTTCAGAGAGCATTGTAAACCAAATACCGGAACTTGTTTCATACTCACCTTCTTGCGAATCGGAGATAATTTGTGTTCTTTCGGTATTAATATCATCTAGAAGTTCAACAGTATCCTCACTTTTCATAATGCTATTGATTTCTGTAATCAAAGCTTTGTTCTGAAGTGTGTCATAGTTTACTGTATCAGCTTTGGCAATAAGTGAAATCCATGTATTGAATTCCCCTTCTTCAAGCGGTGTGGCACGAGCAATGGCAAAAGATACAAAGTCTCTTTCTGCGGCAGTAAACTCTTTAGCTCTAACCATAGAAATATATGAAGAAGAAAGTTCATTAATCTCAGCATCCATTTGTTTACTGGTAATCTCTTCGAGTTGTTTAATCCCTTTTAGTTGAGCTTGACCATAAACTTTTTCGTAAACGTCTGCAAAGTTTGTTTGCTGTGTGTCAACGAGTTGTCTTATTTTTTCAATTTCTTCAATCGATTGTGAAATTGATTTAATATTTGTACAGCTTAGACAATTAGAAACGCCATTTGAATGGTCATGCAGAGCTATATTTTCTTTATTATGTGCGATATATTTTTTTTGTATATCATCAACAATATTTCTCTGTTTCATGAGTGACTTGAGCGTGTTCTCAGAAGAGTTTCCAAGATAGATAACTGTCATACCTCTTTCGCGAGAGATGTTTCCAACAAGTTCATTAAGAAGTCTGTTTTCAGAGAGTTTGTCTTTTAGAAGTTGCGCTGCTTTATAATTTGCATAGGAGTCATATAAAAAATAACTCGTAATAGAAAATAAAAGTAAAATAGGGAAGAGACTTATAAGTCTTAGTCTGTTTTTTAGTCCTAATTGCATCTTTTAAGCCTCTTTATTTGAGATTTGCGACATCATCGCATCAATTTTATTTATAGAATCTAAAGCCACACTTGAATCTGAACTTTTAATAATTGTATCGAGCTCATGTGAGAGCTCCGTAATCCTCATATTTTCACTCATACCTTTAAGTTTCATTGCTTTTACCTTCCATAAGTCAGAATTTTCATTGCTGATTGCAGCTCTTATTTGTTTACATTTAACTTGACTCTCATCTATAAAATCATCAAATAATTCATTAAATGATTCTATATCAATACCTATTTCGTTTGCGATGGCTTCTCGTTTATAGTTGATTGTTACTTTTTGTTTTTCCTGCGTTTGAAGAAGTGTTACGGGTTGTATCTCGTTATCTTCATCTATATTTAGAAGTTCAAGTTTTTCTTCGTCATCAAAAGTATCCAACATGTCCGGTAATTCATTAATCTCTGCAACTTCTAAAGATAAATCATCAGCATCAACAGTATCAAAATCTATGTCTAATAAATCAGGAGAAAACTCTTTTATCTGGTTCGGCTTAAAATCATCATCAGCAAGTTCAGGCATTTCAATAGTGTTTGGAACATCACTGTCATCAATAGCTATTTCTATAGGAACATCGAAGTCATCCTCTTTAAATTCCACAACGAAGTCATCTTCTTCACTGCGTACACTACCTAAAGTTGGAGTAATGGCCGGTGTTTCACCTGCGAGTTTGAGGATAATTCTATAGAATTTATCGAGATTGGAGCGTATAATGGAAAAATCAGTTGCTGTATTAACTACAGTTAACGCTTCAAGTGCATCTACAACTCTTAGGTTTGCGGCAACACCTTTGAGTTTATGTGAAAGTATTTTTACATTAGAAATATCTAATTCATGTAATGATGTATACAACTCATCTTTAAATTCTTTGGCCTGCGCAATAAAATCTTGTATAAACTCTTCAATCAAGTCAACCGGAAGTCCGAGCTCTTTTGACGCGACATTAGGATCAAAGATATATTCATCTTCGTGATGATGTTTTTGATGAGTTTCTACAGTTGTTTTAGGAGCTTCTATAGGATGAGTTTTAGGTATTTCAACAGTTTTAAGAGGTTCATGTTGAACTTTTACCACAGGTACATCTTCTTCTATAGCTACTTCAAGAGGCAGATCATCATAAACATCTTCGATTATACTGCTGTATGGCTGTATTTCATCAATCTCAGGTGCTATTTCTTTGAATTCTTGCTTGATTGGTTCTACATGTGCTGCTTCAAAATGATTAAATGGTGTTGTCGGAGGTGTATATGCAGGAGTCTGAGCCTGTTTATGTGCTATATCGAGTGCAACACTGCTACTCTCGCTATCGCTGAGTCTTCTAAGATTTTGAAGATTTACAATAAAGGCCTTCTCAGTCGGATTGTCGCTTAAATAAATAGGAGTAATTTTTAAATTACATTTATAATTTATGGAATGCGCATGAATTATTACTTTTGGCGGTTCTGTAGAGTCGGCGCAAGTAATAAAATCTATCCAATGGACATGTTTGAAATTATGAATATAACCCGGTGTTTTAACAAATAAGTCTGAGAAGTCCGAAACTTCAGCCTGTAAACTTGTTAAGTCCTTAAAGCCTAAAGCTTGTAAATCAACTTCATCAATACCTAAAAACTCTTTTTTATAGTTGTAGATTAACATTAATTAGCCTCATTTTCAGAGTTGAGCATTTTTGTATACAATTCTTCACTCTCTTGAATATTTTTTCTTGAAGCAGGCTTTCTTGCTGCTATATAGCCAACAACTTTTCCTTCTTCATCTTTTGTTGGTAAAATTTCAGTCTCCACCCAGTAGTATAGACCATCTTTTCTGAGGTTTTTTACAAGCCCATTCCAAGCCTGTCCACCTTGAATGGTAGACCACATTTTCTCAAAAGCAGCTTTTGGCATGTCTGGATGCCTGATAATATTATGTGGTTTACCGAGAAGCTCTTGTGCACTGTAGCCGGAAATTTCACAAAATTTCTTATTTGCATAAGTAATAACACCATACAAATCCGTCTGGCTAATAATGACGTTACCATCAAACATATACTCTTCATTAATAGGTACTACTTTATCCATAAAAAACCCTTATACTTTACTACTAAACTAGAATTCTCACAAATATAACATAAAGCTTTAAAAATAAAACTTATTTGTAATATTTTTTAATCACATTTGCATCTTTTGTATTTAAAATAGAACTTAAATCGCCTAGAGTTGCTTTTTTTACGCATTCAAATGTTCCAAAATGGTTAAGAAGTTTTTTTATTTTTGCCATTGAAATTCCATGTAATGATAATAAATTACTCTCCTGGTCAAGTTTAAGTTTCGTTTTTTTATGAAAAGTAATGGCACTTCTGTGCGCTTCATCTCGAAGTTTTTGAACCCATTGCAGTCTTTTGTCACTATTTTTTAGTTTAAAGAAGTCATCTCTTGTATGTAAGATGTCATTTGCACTCCCCTTGGCTCGGTGCGCCTTTGCATCAACTTTTTCTTTTGCTATACCAATAAGATCTATGTAAACACCACTGGATGTGAGAATGTCATCAGCTAATTTAAGCAGAGTAGCTCCGCCATCAAGCACCCATAAATCTGGCGGTGAGTTTTTTGAAAAGCTTTCAACTCTTCTAGTGAGTATCTCTCGCATTTGTCCGTATTCGTCTTTGGCTTCAAGATGATAAATTCTGTAACTTTTTTTATCAAACGCAGCATCTTCGTATACAACCATGGCTCCGACGGTTGCAACTCCAGACATATGGGAATTGTCAAAAATTTCAACTCGTAATGGCATTTTCTCAAGGGCAAAAAGTTCTTGTATCGCTTCAAGATTGTCTTCATTCTTTTTATTTTTATCTTGCTTGAGAAGTTCTCTTGCGTTTAGAAGTGCTAACTCCATTAACTGCTTTTTATCGCCTCTTAGGGGTACTCTTAAGCTTGCATTTTTTTCAAAAAGAGAACTGAGGTGTTCTTCAATGAGA
>JAHJFL010000014.1 GCA_018824795.1 bacterium
CTTCTAACATTATTTTACACTTTATTTAAAATCAAAGATGTATAATAGCACATAAGGAATATGAATGACACTTAGTTTTCGAATAAAACAGTTTTTTTACAATGCGTTTCGTGAATTGTTTGTTTATCATCACAGTTCATTGGAGTTTCGGGCTAAAATTTTTGCTTTGGTTATTTCTGCTGATGAGAATGCAAAAGTTGAAAATTATATTATAGTTAAAAATGCTGGATTAAGAATTTATAAGAATGATGAAGACAGAGCGAATCTTTTAATGCTCAATACAAAAGAGTTTGTAAAAAAAATTCGAGAAAACAATGGATTACATAGTGAAAGACTCATAAACAATATTCAGAAAGAGTTGAAGATGGTTCCGCGTTATGCAAAAAAAATAGATACAGATGATTTGGAACCTCTTTTGATGCTTCCTTATGACGACGATACTATTTCTTATCAAAAGAATATTATAGAATTTCTAGAGAATATCAAGGAAGATATTCTTCATGAAAAAAGAGAGCAAATAGCAAAGGATGAAGAGAAATTAAAATAACTTAAAGTTTAAACTTCTCTACTTCAAAAAAGGTATCTTCAGATATATTTTTAAACGCTGCGTTTAGGCTTGTAAACAGTGATGGAAACTCTTTTTCCATCTTTGCTAACATCTCTTTTGTATTTGCTCTTGCATGAGGCATTTTTACATCAAAACGCATTGACGGGCAGGCTTCATCTCCAATTGTTTTAATATTATTTTCAAGTGCAAACGCAGCAAGTTGTCTCTCTCTCATTTGTATAAGTGGTCGAATGACTACCAGCCCATTTTCTGCTTTATATTTTGGAGCGAGTGAACGCATCTGTCCGTTATAAATAAAATTCATAAAAAAACTCTCTGCCGCATCATCCATATGATGTCCAAGAGCTACTTTATTACACTCATACTTTTGTGCTGCACTGTAAAGGTATCCTCTTCTCATACGTGAAAAGAAGCTACAAAAAGAGGAATTTTTTCGTATCTTTTCTTGTGCCAAATCAAAAACATTCGTGTCATGTACAACATGAGGAATATCGTATTCTTTGCAATGTGCACTGAGTGCATCGTAATTTTCACCCATTCCGTACGAAATAGTAACAGCTAAAAACTCAAACTTGAAAGGGGCGCGTCTTTGCTGTTCTCTCATAGCGTGAACCATCGTTAAGGAGTCTTTTCCACCGCTGAGTCCAACAAGTATTTTATCGCCCTCTTCTATAAGCCCGAACTCTGCGTTTGTTCGCCCAAGCTTTGACATTATCTTTTTAGAGAGTTTAACGGACAAGTTTGTCTACCATTTTCATAACGAATTCTGCACTTTCCTGAGCGCTTGTTTGTAAAAATTCATCAAAGCTGAAACTAGCATCCATATCAGCTGCATCACTTATGGCACGGAGTATAAAGAATGGCACGTTGAGAGCATCACAGACAACAGCAACAGAAGCTCCTTCCATTTCTAGAGCATCTGCACTAAACGTAGCTCCAATCCAGTTTTTTCGCTCTTCATTAGCAACAAACTGATCACCTGTCGCTATCACACCTTCTTTGATTTTTTTGTTCATCTCTTGGGCAACAATTTTACTGAGTTCTATAAGTTCTTTATCTGCTTCTACATATACTGAACCCTCTGGAACATAGCCAAAAGGGTGTCCAAACGCAGTAATATCCAAATCATGCTGAGAGAGCTTTGTTCCAACTACCAAGTCACCTACTTTTAGAGCAGGAGAAATTGCACCTGCAACTCCGCTAAAGAGTAATTTCTCTGCTCCAAAGTGTTCTATCATTGTTGTTGCAGTAAGTGTTGAGAAAACTTTTCCAATCTTTGAATATGCGATAACTAAGTCAACACCTTTATATGATGCTTCATAATAGTTGTTTTTTGCGTACTGTGTTGTTGTATATGTTCCAAGTTTTTCTAATATTGGAGCTATTTCTTCTGGCATAGCGCCCATGATTGCAATTTTCATCAATTTATCCCTCAATTTTAAATGTTTGTGTGAGTGTTGCAAAATTTGGCAAAGAGTGTAAAACAGTTGCGTTTTCATCTAAAATACAACTGCCACCCCAAAACCCAAGTCCGTCTTCAAAACCTACACGATTGACAAAAACAAGTTTTGCTTTGCACTCTTTAGCAACAGTCTGAATAATTTTATACCACTGCTTTTGAATATCAAGTCCATCGTTACTAAAACCGCGAGCTGGCGATGCCACTAAAGCAATAATAAGATCTGGGTTTTCTTCTATTAAATCTTTATGTACAGATTCATGCCATAAATCTTCACATACGAGCATAGATACTTTAGAGCCTCTAACTGTAAAACTTTCAAAAACAGTTCCCGCATGAAAATATCTTGCTTCTTCAAACATTCCGTAATTTGGTAAATGAACCTTATTATGTTGACTTAACAAATTACCCTGAGAAAAATAGAGTGCTGCGTTTCTAAATGAATTTCCATCTCTCATTGCCGCACCGATAACAATATCTACTTCATGACTCAGTTCTTTGAGCCCGCTGAGCTGATCCAAATTCCAGGCATCTTCAGAAAGTTTATCTTGAAGCAGGTATCCATTAAGAGCGAGTTCTGGAAAAACAATTAAATCACTCTCGTTTTTATACTCACTAATTGTAGCAATGACATGAGCTAAATTTGAGCGATTTAATTTTGGAGAACTTTGAACAAGAGTAATTCTCATCTTATTAACAAACTTCTTCCACTACTTTTTGCAAACTTGCCATATCAGAAATATTAAGTGTTTCCATATCTTTAGCTATACGTTTGTTTAAGCCTTTTAAAACAGTTCCATTGCCAAATTCAATTGCTAAATCTACACTGCCCTCTATTGCTAAAATAGATTGTTTGTATTTAACAGGCTTAACCAGTTGTTCTTTTAAAAGAGAAACTGCTTCTGCTTTAGTAGCATAGCCCTTCGTTGTAACATTTGAAATTATCGGTGCACTAAACTCTTCTGTAACCATTGAAGACATCAATACAGCCAATGGTTCTTGAGCTGATGCGAGTAAATCACAATGAGAAGCAACTGACATATTAAGAAGTATAGCTTTTTTCGCACCTGCATCTTTAAATGCTTGCTCTAGCTCAATCAAATCAGACTTCATGCCTGCAACAACAAGCTGTCCATCCTGATTATAATTCGCCGGCCATACTTTTTTGCCATTTTTCTGTGCTTCTGCACAAACACTCTCAACAGCCGCGTCAGCTATTCCAACAAGTGCCATCATGCCTGCTTCAATCTCTTCACAGGCACTTTGCATTAAAGCACCGCGTTTATGTACAAGTTCTACAGCATCTATATAATCAATTGCACCGCTTGCACAAAGAGCAGAAAACTCTCCAAGTGAGTGTCCAAGAAATAACTCTGCGTTTACATTAGGACATGCCTCTTTAAAAAGACGGTAAGCAATCATTTGAATCAACAAAATAGCCGGCTGTGTATAAGCGGTTTGAGAGAGTAGTTCATTTTCACTAAAAAGTAAATCTTTAAAATCTACATTTATTCTTTGTCCGGCTTTGTCAAACATTTCTTTGGCAATATCTGAGTTTTCGTAAAAATCTTTACCCATTCCTACAGATTGGGAACCCTGCCCTGAGAATATCATAGCAATTTTTTTAGACATTTTTTATCCTTGTATGTATTGTTTATTATCCGAGATTTTTTTTCTAAGTGTGTTTCTGTTAAGCCCAAGCTTGTCTGCTAACTTGAGTTGAGACTTGAATTTTCTAAGCCCAGATCTTATAAGTGGGACTTCATAAAGATAGAGAAAATTCCTATAATCACTATTTGATCCAAGTCTTGAATAAAGATAATTATCTATAATATCCATAAGTTCCACATCTTTAATATCCTGAAGTAGATAGCTAATCATTACTTGTCTTCTCAAAGAATTCGAGTTCTGACTCAAATCAGGTTGAAAATTTTTCAAATCAAATTTTTCGTTACTATTAAAAAGTAAAGCAGCCTCTTTAATAAAACTTTTGACTAAAACATCTACATCTTCAAGTCTTTGCGAAAGGGGAGGAATATCAAATTTTAGACTAAATAAATCATCAATATTCTCATCAGAAAATGAACTTTTTGCCGTTGCAACAATCCGTACATTGTTTTGTTGGATAGCCTTAATAAGTCTTATAAGATTAGGAGAATTTTCTAGATTTGATATGATAATCTCTCTTGAATTTTCTAAGGAAACAAGAATATGATCAAGATCAGATGCATCAATAATTTGAGCATCTGGAAGTATATACTTTGCAAGACTCTTTTTTCCAACTCCACTCTCTCCTGTAATAAGAGAGTTTACACTAAGAGTTTTTAAAAGAGTTGCTGTTTTAAATGCTTGCGCGGAAGCATCTGACGCAGTTACAAAATTAGTGACATCCACAGCCGCTGCCGCCACCTGTACCACAACAACCAGAATCATCTTGTTGATTTTCAGCTGGAATACCTGTCATAGCTTCTTCAGCAGATGCATCTCTAATGTTGTTAATAGTAACGCTAAACATTAAATTTTTACCCGCTAAAGGGTGATTGAAATCAATTACTACAGTTTCAGCAGCAATTTCAGTTACTGTTACCTGAACAGTACCGCCATCTTCACCTTGACCAAACAGCGTCATTCCAACTTCTAAATCAATACCAGCAAACTGATCTATAGGTACTTCTTGTTTTGCTTCAGGGTTATGGCTGCCATATGCATCTTCTGCTTTAACCATAACATCAGCTTTTTCTCCAATGCTCATATTAGAAATTCCATTCTCTAATCCTGGAATAATTTGCCCTTTTCCAAACATAAACACTAGAGGTGCACCACCAACATTACTATCAACTACAGTATTCCCATCACGAACTTCGTATTCTAACGATACAATTTGATTTGCTTCAATTGCCATTTTGTAAACCTTTATTTTATTTTTTTGGATTTTATCATAATTAAATTTAATGTGGCTGAAAAAAGTTAAACGACTACTTGATTAAGTTTAACTGTTTTTGAGCTTTTTTTGCTTCGGAAGAACCTGGATATTTTGCAATAACACCTTTATAAAAGGCTTTTGCGTTAGTTGTGTCACCCGTTGCTTCCATTGATATGGCTGTATTTAACATCAACTCAGGCATATAAGATGCATCTGAATACAATGTTGCACTTTGTTTATAATATGAAATAGCCTCATCATAATTCTTTCTTCTGAAATTCATATCTGCTATCATATAGTGCGCGTACGCTGGTTTATAGTTTTTTTCTATAAGATAACCATAATACTCAATTGCGTTTGTATAATACTTTTTATCATAAAAAGCTTGTGCCGCAGTTGAAATCTCCACAGTAGACATAGAACTGAGTTCAGAACTACTAGACTTTTCTTCTGTTGTATCAGATGTTTTCTGACTTTTCGTGGTTGCTACAGTAGCCTTCTGACTGAGACCATTTAACATAGCTTTAAGCTCGTCTTTCGTTACATATTTTGAGTTTATAGTGTCTACTTGCTGAGACATTTCACTCAAAAGTACTTTTATCTTTTCAATACTCTCACTATTTGCTTGAGAAAGGCCAGTTATTCTTTGTTCATACTCACTTTGAGCACTTCCACCATTTTTTGCACTCATTTGTTCTAAAAGAACTTCATTGCTATGTGCTTTTCTGCTCAAGTTTTCAATAATACTCTGCAAACCATCAACTCTTTCTCTAAGAGATTCAACTTCATTTGCCTGATTATTAGTTTTGACTTCGACTTTGCGAAGGCTGTTTTTATTTTCTAAAATGACTTTTTCACTAGTTGTTAAACCATAAGGATCTGAATGATCCAGGTTACCGGCACCGAACGCAGAAGGTTCGGCAGCCATTAAACTAAAAGGCACACTAAAAATAAAAAGTGTAGCTAAAAGATTTTTATTCATCGATTATGGAAGAAGTTTGAAATCTACACGACGATTTTGAGACCAACATTCTTTTGTTTTATCAGAACAAGTTGGATTGCTTTCGCCATAACTAACCATAGAAATACGACTTTCACTTACACCCTCAGATACTAAAGCTTTTTTAACAGAATCAGCTCTTTTTAAACCAAGTGCGATATTGTACTCATCACTACCCCACTCATCACAGTTACCTTCAAGTTTAATACCATAAGCACTAGCTTGAGCGTTTAAAACTGATGCATCATTAGAAACTTTATTTGCGTTTTCACCAGCAATATCATATTTATCAAATGCAAAGTATACAGTTGCAAGTTCTTTTTCAAGAGCAGCCATACGCATAGCATCAGTCATCATATCACCATTATCAGCAGCAACTGCTTGAACTGGAGCAACTTCCTGAACAACTTGTTTATTTAAATCACTATTGTCAACTACAGGCTCTTTATCAGCACATCCACTAAAAACAAGAAGTGTTGCAACAACACCAGAAAGAATTACGTTTTTCATATTTGAGTTCCTCAAAATTAAATTTGCAGAATTATAGCAGAATAAAAACAAATTATGTCAAGAAAATTTTGCAATTTTTTAACAATTTACAAAGGGGTTACTAAAACCCCCGAAAACTACCAATCCATGGACTGTATGCGGCCACTAGAAAGTGGAAAAAGGAAGTTTCTATTGTGGTTTAATCTTATAATTCCTATAGAGCTTTGGGCTTGATAGTTTTTTATGTAAATAACCGCATCTCCATCTTTAGAAAATCTAGGAAATTCATTTACTCCGCCGGCAGTCAATCTTCTTATAGAATCTGATTTGGTAGAAATTAAATGTAGGTTAAATGTATTTGCGGAATAAGCACTTGAACTTTCTCTTGCTTTATAAACAACATACTCTCCATTTGCACTACATGATGAATTACTATTGCCATAATAAACTAATTGCTCTACATTTCCACCATTAGCATTTACTGTAAATATATTCGGATATCCCATTCTTTCAGAGACAAAAGCAATTTTATTATTCTCAATAAATTGACCGTTTACATCAATCCCTTTATATGTAGTAATTCTTTTTTGTTTCTTCGTATCTGTATTATAGGAAAAAACATCAGGTTGTCCATCTGGTGCCATTGTTAAAAGAAGTGTCTTTGCATCATCACTTACATCCGAACATACCATCATGCCATCAGATGAGAGTATACTTTTTTTATTTCCTGTTTTAACATCTACATGCATAAGTGTAGGCTTTTTATTATCAAGGGATGTATAATAAAAAGCACTTTGTGCTTCATCTGCCCATTTTGGAAATATATTAAAACCACCACTAACAATTACATGTGTATATGCTAAGGTATAGTCTGAAATGATAATCTCTGTTTTTTTAGGAGCTATATTTCTTGCAAAAATAACTTTTTTCTTCATCCATGCAACAGATGACTCACCCATGTACTCATTAATATCATAAGCCATAGCATGAGAGACAAAAACGTGTATTTTGTCGTTTGATACTTTATAATTTTTGCCGAGCACCTGCTGATTATTTTTTAGAAGTATCATTTGTACATTTAATGAGTTGTTGTCACCCTGAAATAATTTATATCTTAGCACATAATTAAAATCTTTATTCTCAACTAAAACATTTGAAGCATCAAAATTATTTGTGCGATAATATCTATCTACATTTAAGATTGACAAAACATTCAAGTCTGCAATCAAGGTTTTAAAAAATTGCATCTTAAAACTTTGATCATAACTTACTGACGCATCTTCCACAGCAATAGATGGAAGTGAATCAACTTTTTTTATAACTTCTATAGTTGCATCACTTGCAAATGATAGACTAAATAACAACAACATTGAAAAAAATATTTTTTTCAAAACTACTCCTTGGATGTCAATATAACGATGGTACTACTACTTTTACCCTCTGGGTTTATAGGAAACAAAATATTTTCCAATCTTTTCTTCACTCTGTCACACTCTTCATTGAGAGCATCATTTCCAGAGTAAGCTAAAATTCTAAAATTCTCAACTTTTCCTAAAGGACTTAATGTAATAAGTACTTTTACACTATTACCCTCTGTATTTACAGGAGGATTAAAATTTTCATAAACTAAACCCTGAATTTTAGCAATATATTCATTTACTTCCTCACCCGCAGATGTCTTTGTATTTTTATCAGCTTTTTCTGCTTTGTCAAGATTTTTCACTTTTTCTGCAAAAGATTGCACTTCTTTAGTTTCTGATTTTGATTTATTTTTTTGAATTTCTTCAATACGCTTTGAGTTTTCAGGTTTTGGTTTTTCTTTTTTAACTATTTTTGCTGGAACATCACTAAAAAGATCCGCAACATCAATAGTTTTAGATTTTTCAACACTTTTAACTTCCTGGGGAGGTGTATTTACAGGCTTGCTTACTGTTTTTGTTTCTACAGTAGGTGTCTCTAATGAAATAGATATATAATCCTGTTTTGTAAGTCCGTAAGTTTTTATTTGAGATGTTACAAACATCATATAAACAAAAAGAGAGAGGATAAATATAAAGAGAGAGAGTGATATTAAACCACTCACGTAAAAATAATAATTATTTCTAGCCATTGGTAGCTAATGAAACCTCAGTAAACCTGGCTTGTTTAACAGCAGCCAATACAGACATAACAACACCATAATCTAAAGTTTTATCTGCACTAATGAGTACAGTTGCTTTTTTATCCAACTCAGTCGCATAAAGGGAAAAATTATCCATAAAATCATTTAGCAAATAAGTATCCTTATTGATTTTCACATTCAAATCTTTATCAACTGTAATATGAACAGGAGGTATTTTTGAGAGCTGTTTTGATGTAGAACCCTGTGGTAATTTTATATTTTCTTCATAAACTATATTTGGAGCAATAACCATTAATATAGCTAAAAGTACTAGCATAACATCTACCAAAGGTGTAATGTTTAATTCCGGGGAATCGTCCCAATTGTACATATTTAGACCCTACGAGCTAAAATTGCATCAGTTTGCATTTGCAAAATGTTTATCAATTCATACGATTTTCTTTTCAATATTTGATGATAAGTATATGCAAATATGGCAACAAAAATACCAGAAGCTGTAGCAACAAGTGCGTCTGAAACGCCACTAGAAATAATTGACATACCTCCACTACTTTGACCAATATGCGTAAAAGTATCAAGAATAGACACAACCGTCCCAAACAAACCAATAAATGGTGTTGTTGATGAAAAAACGGACAATACGGCTAAACCTTTTGTAGCTTCTTTAGTTGCAGCAAGCATACTTAAATCTAAAAGTTGCTTAGAAACACTTGCACTGGCTTTTATAAAGTTATTTAAAAAAGAATTATGACTTACTGACGAAGAACCCAGAAGTAAAGATTCAAGTGAATTACTTTCTTTGGCTAACCAAGCATTAACGTAAAAATAACGGTAGAAAAACACCCAATTAAGCACAATAAAGTATACTGACAGAAGAGCCAGTACACCCAGAGTAACCGGATGACTTTTAATGTAAAAATCTATTAAGTTATTTATCATTGCTTAAAATAGTTTTTGTGCAGCAGATTCTATTTTTGCCGATACAGAAGCAATTGCAGGATTAGAATCAGCAATGTCTTTAATAAGCTCTTTAGCGTCTTCAAGTGCTTTTGCAATTGCGCCTTCACTCTCACCACGAATAGCTACGGCACCTTCAACTAAAACAATTACTTTTTCTTCATCAACTTGAGCTACGCCCCAGTTAATTAAAATAGATTCGACTGATTTATCTTCTCTTTCGACATCAACAACACCTGCTTCCAACAAAGTAGTTAGAGATGCATGATGTGCTAATACGCCGAACTCTCCCTCTTCACCAGGGAGAACTACACTAACAACCTCGTCATTAAAAATGAGGCCGTTAGGAGTTAGAATTTCAAGTTTAAACTTATCCATGTCAGTCCTTTAGTATAGATTACTTACTTTTTTGCTTTGCAGCTTTTTCAATAGCTTCGTCCATTCCGCCAACCATATAGAATGCAGATTCTGGCATATGATCATAATCACCATTTAAGATTCCTTTGAAACCTTTAATAGTATCTTCAAGAGCAACATATTTACCAGGAGAACCTGTAAATACCTCTGCAACAAAGAATGGTTGAGAAAGGAATTTCTCAATTTTACGAGCACGTTCAACAACATTTTTATCATCTTCAGAAAGTTCATCCATACCAAGAATCGCGATGATATCTTGAAGGTCTTTATACTTTTGAAGAGTTTGTTGTACGCCACGGGCAACACCATAGTGCTCTTCACCTAAAATTTGCGGGTCAAGCAATCTTGAAGTTGAATCTAGTGGATCAACTGCAGGATAGATACCTTTTTCAGCAATTTTACGGTTAAGTACTGTAGTCGCATCTAAGTGAGCAAAAACAGAAGCTGGAGCCGGGTCAGTTAAATCGTCCGCTGGTACATAAACAGCTTGAACAGATGTAATTGAACCATTTTTAGTTGATGTAATACGATCTTGTAAAGCACCCATTTCACGAGCTAGAGTTGGTTGATAACCAACTGCTGAAGGGATACGTCCAAGAAGTGCAGACATCTCTGAACCAGATTGTGCAAAACGGAAGATATTATCAATAAACATAAGTACGTCTAGTTTTTTCTCATCTCTAAAGTACTCAGCCATTGTAAGACCTGTTAGTGCAATACGGTTACGTGCTCCTGGAGGCTCGCTCATCTGTCCGTAGCACAGTGCAACTTTATCCAAAACGTTCGATTCTTTCATCTCATAGTAAAGGTCATTTCCTTCACGAGTTCTTTCACCAACACCAGCAAATACTGATAGACCATCATGACCATGAGCAACGTTATGAATAAGTTCCATGATAATAACTGTTTTACCAACACCAGCACCGCCGAATAGTCCAACTTTACCACCCTTAGCATAAGGAGCAAGCAAGTCTACAACTTTAATGCCTGTTTCAAACATTTCTGTTGTAGTTGATTGATCAACTAATGGTGGAGGAGCACGGTGAATTGACCATGTTGGAGCGTCAGTTACCTGATCACCACCATCAATTGTTTCACCAATTACATTGAAAATACGACCTAGTACTTTCTCTCCAACTGGAACCATTATTGGAGATCCAGTAGCAGTAGCATTCATACCACGTACTAAACCTTCACTCATGTCCATAGCAATCGTTCTTACACGACCGTCACCTAAGTGAGCTGCAACTTCAAGAACTAAACGAAATTCATTGCCCTCAACATTAACTTTAACTTCAATTGCTTCGTTAATTACTGGAAGATAACCATCAAAATCAACGTCAACAACTGGGCCCATTACCTGGCTAATTTTACCAATCATATTTTTCTCCATTATTTCATCGACTCCACACCACTTATAATTTCTATAAGTTCTGTAGTAATAGATGCTTGTCTAGCTTTGTTATATTGTACACTTAAAGACTTCACCATATCTTTAGCATTTTTAGATGCTGCATCCATAGCTTGCATTCTTGCACTATGTTCTGCCGCAACTGAATCAATTAAAGAATAGTACATATTGTATTGAATATATTTTTGAACTAAAGTATCAAGCATTTTAGCTTCATCTTGAGCTTCAACTTCTAAAGTTGATTTTTGTGTTTCATTACAATCAAAATCATCCGCATTTACTGGAAGCACTTTATTAACATGCAACTGTTGAGTTATAATGTTCAAGTATCCATTATATACTATATGAAGACCATCTATCTTGCCATCCATATAATCTTCAACAGAACTTGCAATAAATTCATCTGATCTTACTTTATCCGGTTTTGAACTCAAATTTCTAACTTCGTCAAATAATTCAACTTCGTTATATTTAAAGTATTCAATACCTTTTTTACCGACTCCACGTAAACGCACTTTTACATTTTGTTCTTTATACTGTGCTAAAAGTTTGCTTACAGCTTTAATAGTTTGAATATTAAAACCTCCACATAAACCCTTATCTGCAGTAATAAAAACTATGTCTACTATTTTTGGATTTACAATCTTTTCAAAACAACGATTGTCCAATCCTCCAACTTTACTACATTTTATGCGTCCTGCTATTTCGGCAATTACCTGATTCATTTTTTGTGCATAAAGACGAGAACGCTTTGCTAACTCTTCTGCACGGCGAAGTTTGGCAGTTGACACCAACTTCATTGCACGTGTAGTTTTCTGAGTATTGCTTACACTCCCTATCTTTCTTTTAATATCTTTCAAGTTTGCCATAAAGTTTTCCTTATGCTGCTACAAAAGTAGCTTTAAACTCTTCAAGTGCTTTAATCATAAGTGCTTTAGTATCATCATCTACTTTTGAAGAACTTCTAATGTTGTCAAAGATTTGAGGATAAGATGCTTCAATAAAAGGATACATCTCAGATTCAAAACGCACAACGTTTGACGGATTCATATCATCTAAGAAACCTTCGTTACCTGCAAATATAATCATAACTTGCTTTTCAGCTGAAAGTGGAGAGAAAGGTCCTTGTTTAAGAACTTCTACCATTCTTTGTCCACGCTCTAGTTGTTTACGAGAAACTTCATCGAGATCAGATGCAAATTGTGCAAACGCTTGAAGTTCACGATACTGAGCAAGATCAAGTCTTAGTGTACCAGCAACTTGTTTCGTTGCTTTAATTTGAGCAGCACCACCAACACGAGAAACTGAAAGACCAACGTTAATCGCTGGACGAACACCCGAGTTGAAAAGATCTGTTTCTAAGAAGATTTGTCCATCAGTAATTGAAATAACATTCGTTGGAATATATGCCGCAACATCTCCAGCTTGTGTTTCAATAATTGGAAGTGCAGTTAAAGAACCAGCACCTTTTTCATCACTTAACTTAGCTGCACGCTCTAACAAACGAGAGTGTACATAGAAAACGTCACCTGGATATGCTTCACGGCCTGGAGGGCGACGAAGAATAAGTGACATTTCACGGTATGCTACTGCATGCTTTGATAAATCATCATATACAATTAGACCATGTCTTGCATTATCACGGAAATACTCAGCCATAGTAACACCAGTATATGGAGCTAAAAATTGAAGAGCTGCTGCTTCTGCACCTGTTGCTGAAACGATAATAGTGTATTCAAGAGCACCATGATCTTCTAAACGACGAATGATTTGTGCGATTGTGGACTCTTTTTGACCGATTGCTACGTATACACAAATAACACCATTACCTTTTTGATTGATAATTGCGTCAAGAGCTACTGTAGTTTTACCAGTTTGTCTGTCACCAATGATAAGTTCTCTTTGACCACGGCCAATTGGAACAAGTGCATCAATAGCTTTAATACCAGTTGCTAATGGCTCATGAACAGATTTTCTATCCATAATTCCAGGTGCTTTTTCTTCAACGAAACGAGTTTCAGTTGTTTCAATAGGACCTTTACCGTCAATTGGCTCACCAAGTGCATTTACTACACGACCTAAAAGTGCGTCACCAACAGGAACGCGAAGAAGACGGCCAAGTCTTTTTACAGACATACCTTCACGAAGTTTTGTACCAGCACCAAGAATAACAACACCAACGTTGCTTTCTTCAAGGTTCATTACTAAGCCTCTTGTTCCATCTTCGAACTCAACCATTTCTCCAGCCATTACATTACTAAGTCCGTAAACTTTTGCAACGCCGTCTGCATAAGAAACAATTTTTCCAATTTCGTTAATATCTACACTTAATTCAAAGTTATCGATACGCTCTTTAATTATTGAGCTGATTTCATCAGC
>JAHJFL010000101.1 GCA_018824795.1 bacterium
ACAAATACGGTTGATGAAGAAGTTGCCTCTGACAGATTAAACATTATACAGTCACTCAACAATGAGATCATAGATGCAAAAAACGCAAGACAACTTGGAAAAGTTTACAGAGTTTATTTTGAAGCTTTAAACAAAGATAACTATGTAGCGGGCAGAAGTGATAATAACATTCTCATTAAGGTCAAAGGTTCTGATGAGCTTTTGGGCGAATTTAGAGATGTTAAAATTACGGCTATAGGCAGGACGATTTTAACGGGTGAGATTCTTGCTTAAAAATTTCACCCGCTCCTTTGCTTTACTTCTGTTACCCTTTATAGCCTCTCTCTTCATACGATTTTTATACCTCACAAACAAAAAACAATTTCATGTTCCAAAAGAGATAGACGACGAGCCTATTATTTTTGCCTGTTGGCATGGAGAGCTTTTAATGCTTCCCTATCTTTACTCTCATTACCGAAAAACACCTCATGCAAAAGTTTTAATCTCGAGTCATTTTGACGGTGCATTTATTTCAAAAACAATAGAATATTTTGGTTTGGGAACAATTGCCGGTTCTACAAACAGAAACGCAGTGCGTGTGCTCATTGAGGCTATTAAAGTTATTAAAGAGGGTTACGACATAGGTATAACTCCAGATGGACCAAAAGGGCCCCGTCATGAAGTTGCAGATGGTATAATAGTTATGGCGCAAAAAACAAAGGCAAAAATTGTCTTAGTTGAGATAAAACCAACGAAGTTTTGGCGTTTTAACAGTTGGGATAAATTTACCGTTCCAAAGCCTTTTGGCACACTTCACTATTATGCTTCAGAGATGTTGGATGTTAGTGAAATGGAGCTTACAGAGGCAAAAAAGTTTATTAAAAAAGGCTTGTTGCAACATGAATACTAAAACTGTTTTAGCCCTTGTGGCACTCTCTTTAGTTTCTGTAATGGGTTTGTATGTTTTAGTGAATCCATCTTATCAAAAGTCAATTCAGGCGAAATATTTTTATGAAACAGGAAACTATAAGGAAGCCTTGACTTTGGCAAAAGAGGCTTTTAGTATTGATGTTTATAACAGAATGGCCTCGACTGTTATGGCCCAGTCTATTACTGCTTTAAAATATGTTTCATACATAGATATGGGCAAAAAATATATGGAAGAAATAAATCTCATTGCCGCTCACGAAAATATTTCGGATGCAGATAAGGCGAAAATACGAGTAATGTGTGAAATTATGAATGCAGAATACGTTAAACTCGCTCCAAGCGTTATTACAGATGAAGCACTTGTGAAAGAGACAGCAGAGTATAACCAAAAGTTTGAGAAACTCCTTGAAAAAGTCACTAGATAGACAAAGAGTGGCTTTCTTGGAGTTCCTTGAAAGCTTTAAGGGTTACTCAGACTTAACGGTTCAAAGTTATGATGAGTCCATAAAAGAAGCACTTGCTTGTATTGAAATTTTAGAAGAAGAAAAACAGACAACACTTAACCTAATGCCTTACCGCATTAAAATTGCACACCTCAATGCCAAGACTATCTCAAAAAAATTAAGTGCCATACGAAGTTTTGCAGAGTATTTGAGAGATAACGAATTTGTTATTGTTCTCAAAGCAGACGATAGTGTAAAAGTAGCCAAAACATTGCCAAAACCAGTCTCACATAAACATATTTTAGAAGCACTTGCTCAAGCAGATTTAGAAGAGTATTTGGTTGTTGTTATGCTTTATACGCTTGGGGTGAGAATCTCAGAATTATCAAATATAAAACTTATAGATATTTCTTCTTCATGGATTCGTGTTCTTGGAAAAGGGAATAAACAAAGGGATATTCCTTTGCTTGAGAGTACAAAAAAGTTGCTTGATGAATATTTAACGATTAACAATCCAAAAAAATTTCTTTTTGAAAAAAATAGAGGAAAATTAAGCGAAAATAGTCTAAGATATATCGTTACTAAAGTCTTTAAGAGGGTTGCCCTAAAAGTTACTCCCCATCAACTTCGCCATTCGTACGCTACGGCACT
>JAHJFL010000015.1 GCA_018824795.1 bacterium
CTTTTGTACACAATGAACATGGACAAACCAACGGTTGTAGGTGAAGTGAAGTGTTCTCAAGTTATGTACGACGAGTTAGAAAAACGCGGTTCTAAAGCCATTATGTACAAAACTGGCCACTCAAACATAAAAGTAAAAATGAAAGAGGTCAAAGCCGACCTTGCTTGTGAAGTAAGCGGTCATATCTTTTTTAAAAACCGTTACTTCGGGTATGATGATGCAATCTATGCTACGCTTCGTATGTTGGAGCTCATTTATGAGGGAATAGACTTGGATGCAGAACTTGCAAAACTCCCTCAGGTTTTTTCTACTGAAGAGATTAAAGTGGAGACGACTGAGAGCAAAAAGTTTAAAATCATAGATAAAATTAAAGAGCTTTTACAAACACCACCGGCTGATTTTCCAAAAATAAAAGACATTATAGATGTTGATGGCGTGCGTATTAACTTTGAAAATGGCTGGGGACTTGTACGTGCAAGTAACACGACTCCGGTTTTAGTTACGCGCTTTGAATCGACTTCAGAGGAGCAGGTAAAACGCTATGAACAGGCAATTAATGATTTAATAAAAGAGGCTAAGGCTTCTTTATAATCAGCTTACCCTTATTTTGATATAATTTTGTACGTACAATATAAATATTTTTATAAGGGAAAAAAATGAAAACTCATACTCTTTTGATGCCTCTTGACATGCATCTGCATCTGCGTGATGGAGTGATGCTTGACAATATAGCACCTCTTACAGCTTACAGTTTCAGCGGTGCTTTAGTTATGCCTAACCTTGTTCCCCCTGTATCTACCTTAGATGATATTAAAGCTTATAAACAGAGAATTATGGCGGCTGTTCCTAATGACTATTTTGAACCATATATGACGCTGTTCTACAAAAACTACGACAAAGCATTTCTTGAGGGCGTTGCTGACAGTATAACTGCGATTAAACTTTATCCTGCAGGTATTACCACAAATTCAGAGGGCGGTGTCTCTTCTTTTAACGCAGAAGAGATGCGTTTAACACTTCAAACTATGAGCGATCTTGGCATTCCTCTTTGTGTTCATGGAGAGACTGATGGTTTCGTTATGGACAGAGAAGCTGAGTTTATGACTATTTATGAACTTCTTGCAACGAACTTTCCAAATCTTAAAATTATCATGGAACATATCACGACAAAAGCAGCGGTTGATATGCTTGAGAAGCATGAAAACCTTTATGCGACTATTACAGTACACCACTTGCTCATCACACTTGATGATGTTGTCGGCGGCATGATGAAGCCACACCTTTTTTGTAAACCAATTGCAAAACGCCCGGAAGATATGCAAGCGCTTTTAAGCGTGGCGCTTGAAGCACATCCAAAAGTGATGTTTGGCTCTGACTCTGCTCCTCATCCACAGCATAAAAAAGAGTCTTGCGGCTGTGCAGCAGGTGTTTTTACGGCACCTATTGCCCTGCAACTTTTATGTGAAGTATTTGACAAACATGAAAAACTTGAGAATCTTCAGGCTTTTGTGAGTGATAATGCACAAAATATCTATGGAATTTGTGCTGAATTTAAAGAGGTTACTCTGGAAAAACGTCCCTTTGTTGTACCTGAAAACTACTCGGGTGTTGTTCCAATGTATGCTGGAGAAACAATTGGCTGGGCAATAGAGAGTGTCGATTAAAATTTTACTTTTAGAAGATGACTTGCTTTTTGCAGAGACTCTTACAGACCTGCTTGAAGAAAATGAGTATGAAGTAGCGTATGCTCCAAATGGGCAGAAAGCACTTGATTTAACTTACAATACAAAGTTTGACATCTACTTGTTGGATATAAATGTGCCTCTTATTTCTGGAGTGACTTTACTCAAAGAATTACGAGATGCGGGTGATACTACTCCTGCAATATTTTTAACTTCCCATAAAGACAAAGAGATGCTCAAAAAAGGTTTTTTGAGCGGCGGCGATGATTACATTACAAAACCTTTTGATTCAGATGAACTTCTTCTGCGTTTACACTCCATTTTACGCCGTACGCAAAAAGATGTTGTAGAGTGCATAGGTCTTCTTTGTCATGATGCGACGCATAAAAGAATTCTTTATGACTCGCAGGAGTTGGAACTCTCAAAAAAAGAGTATCAGTTACTTTTACTTTTTATGCAGCATGTTGACAACCTTGTGCCTAGAGAGTTGATAATGGAAGAGTTATGGACTCTTGGAGAGTCAGGAAGTGACGGTGCTGTCCGCGTTTACATTAACCGTATTAAGCAGCTGCTTCCTCAAATGAAGATAGAAAATATCCGTGGCTTAGGTTATAAACTTGTTTCGTAATCTGCGTTTGATTATCTTTGTTTACTACTTTTTAACTGTTACTGCGTTTTTGGGTGTTTTGCATTTTCTTTTGGATGTGGCACAGGTTCAAAATATTTTTTTATTGGCAGTTGTGATGATTTGTATTGTCGCTTTATCTGGAGTTTTTATCTCAAAGCTCTCCATTGACCCGCTTGAACAGTATGTCAAAAACCTTCAAAGTCTCTCTACAGAGACGCTCCATGAACTCAATCTTCCTGTAAGCACCATCATGACAAACACACATATGCTCAAAAAAAATCTCAGCGATGAAAAATCACTCAAACGCATCACACGCATAGAGAGTGCTTGTGGTATGCTTGAACAAAGATACAACGAATTAGATTACATGATAAAAACGCAGTCACAAAAAAGTGTGTATGAGCATTTTGATTTGCAAGAGTTACTAATGCAAAGAGTAGACTTTTTTCATGCAATTTATCCTCAAAGACTCTTTGCTTTAGAGTTACAGCCATGTCAAATTTTCAACGACAAAATAGGTTTGACAAAAGTCATTGATAATATTATTGATAATGGGGTAAAATACGCGCCAAATAGTAAAAAAATAGATATAAAGATATATAATTCCACGCTTCATATTCAGGACTACGGTTGCGGTATGGATGAGGTTGAACTCTTACATATTTTTGACAGTTATTACCAGAGCAATGAAAATATGAAAGGCTTTGGAATAGGTCTGAGTATGGTAAAAAGATTTTGTGACAACAACAATATAGATTTATTATTTAAATCAAAACCAAACGAAGGTACGACAGTACTTTTGAATTTTAAGGAAATTTAATGCAAACAGAAAATTTATTACAATATGCCGAACAAGTACTTGACTACGGGGTTATGGGACTTCTTGTGCTTATGAGCATCATTACCTTATGGCTTTTTATAGAGAGAATGATGTTTTATAAAAGTGTACGAATTGAAGATTATAGTCATAGAGATAATTTAGAGATGGATTTAACGGATAACATCAGTGTTATTAGTGCCATAGGTTCAAATGCTCCATATGTGGGACTTCTTGGAACTGTAATCGGGATTATGTTAACGTTTTACACTATGGGTGATGTTGGCGCTGTAGATGCGAAGAAAATCATGGTTGGACTTGCCCTTGCACTTAAGGCAACTGCCATGGGCCTTGTTGTGGCAATGCCGGCAATCGTAACATATACTGTTTTACTGAGAAAAGTAGAGAGAATATTGACACGCTTTGATGTTAAATATGACTCAAAGTAAGTAATATGGCAAAATATAAAAAACAGCGCAAAAGATTTGATGAAATAAATGTTATCCCTTTTATAGACATTATGCTTGTTCTTTTGGTGATGGTTTTAACGACGGCTACATTTATAAAGCAAGGCATTATCCCGGTTGATTTGCCTGAAGCTAAAACAGCCAGTAAAGAAAAAGTAGAAAAAGAAGTGACTGTGTATGTAAACGCAAAGGGTGAAATGTTCTTTGAAAAAGAGCAGGTTGACCTAAAACAGCTTGAAGAAAAACTCTCAAGTATTACAAAAGAGCAGACAGTTGTTTTAAGAAGTGACAAAGAATCAAAGTTTCAAGACTTTGTAAGTGTTATGGATATTTTAAAACGTCTCAAACATGAACAACTTTACATAATAACAAAAGAATAATTAAAAAGAAAAAGCTCTATGTGTCTAAAGCATGGAGCTCTTGAACGATCTCTCTTTGTCTATGCGATACAAAAGATTGGAGAATCTCTTCTTGTTTTGGAGCGGCTAAAAGTTTAAAGATTACATTAAAAACACCTGCAGACTCTTTCCCGACTTTTATTACCTCTACCGGAATAGATAAACTTTTTTTGACACCGTTCCATTCAAGTATGATATCCAGGATAATTTCAAGATTTAAAGAGAATGAACAGATAGTCGGTAAGACAAGCTTTACAGTATCGACTGAAATACTTTTAAGATATGCAACCTGATGTTTTTTATCATGTATTAGGGTGACCGGTATATGTTTTTCAACTTGAACATGAAGATTTTTTCGGTTTAATGGAGAAGATGTCAAAAAATCAAAATCTCCAATTTCAATCAAATTTTTTACTTTGTCTATATGTAAAACCTTACAACGGACATCTTTTTGAGGATTATCGCGTCTTATGTAAACTTCATTCCCAAGTTGTAAAGAGTGCACAGCTATAGAACGTAGAGAAAGCAGGATAGTTTTTTTGTTCACTTCCATAATTTTTGCTTTAGACTCCATAGGAAGTTCTTTATAAAAGTTCGTTGTATTTAAAGCTGCTTTTGTCATATATAATGTATGACACTCTTTTAAAAACAGCTTTTGTTCTTGAACTCTTTGTATCTCTTTTTCCAATATTTCTGTGTCATCTTTGATATGGTCACTTCCATGCTCATCGACATCTTTGATTAAATTTTGTATACGTTCTTCTACTGAAGATTTTGTGTCACCCTCAACAAAAGATACGATGGCAAGTGAAAATTTTGGATGTAAGTCTATAGTTTCATCAAAAACTATGGAACGACCCAGACCTAAGATAGAATTTGCATAGAGGTTTACTGAGCTTTTACTGCTGTCTTTAGAAATGAGAGCAAATGTATCTCCGTCTATTCTTGCAAAAAAACCAAGCTCCCCAAAAGAGTTAACAACCTGATCTGCAAACTCTTGAAGTACAACATCTCCCATTTCTGTACCGTAAATTTGGTTTATATGCTCTAAATCTTTTATTTTAGCGACTATGATAGAAACAGGCTCTTTGCTGGTTTGATACTCGGAGAGAGAAGATTCTAAAACAAGATCAAATTTTAATTTATTTGGGACATTTGTCAAATCATCAATATAATTTTCAGATGTAATCTCTTCTCCTTGAATTACTGGATAAAAAGTCATCATATATTTGTTTGATTCTTCACAGATTTTGCAAGGTGTTTCACTTACAAGAACTCTGTAGGCTATACTCTCTTTATTTATATCTTGAGAGATGAAGACTTTATTAACAGACTCTTTGTTGCTTAGAACTTCTTCAAGCCACTGGCTATAATTTTTGTTTTTAAATTTTTGGTCTAAAAACTCAAAAGAGTCAAATATATCCCATGGAGATTTATATTTATTATTAAATTCTTCTATATTTTTAACATTAATTAAATCAAGAAACGCACTGTTTGCGTGGATGAGATTTTTTTTACTCAAAGTTATGGCTGGATTTTCTTGCTGTTCTAAAAAAGATTGAAACTCTAATTCATATTCTGATAAATCTACTGCTTCATTTTTTATCTCTGAAGTATTTAAGCATTTATTCTGATAGTACTCTAAAACACCCGCTAAATTTTGATTGAAAATATAAGAAAGCATATCAATAGTCTCTAAATTGTCGGGGCTGATTAGTTTAACTTTTAAGAGTTCAGAAATCATAGATCTGCGAAATTCCATACATATTAAAAAAATCTCTTTCACACTAATATTGCGTTCAATCATATAGTCTATGAATTTATTCATGACGGGACAATGACCGATTTTTTGTTTGTTTATAAGCACATCTGCAAAATAAGTAATAATTTGCTGTCCAAAATATTCATGAAATTTTTTACGGCTTACTTTGTGGTGATTGAAAATCTCAACCATCAGCTCATTTTTCATCCAAGATGCCGAAATATGCTCTTTCTTATTGTGCATAAAAGTACTTATTTTATTAACGATGACACTATTCTCGCTCATAGTTCTTGTCCTATATGAAATCTACTGCGTATTTGAATATAACAAATAAATAATAAACCTGTCATTAAACTATTATTTTTTATAATAGTAATAAACGATAAAAAGGCGGCTATATCAATACGCTTTATCTAGTAATTTAAATTTTGTACTGTTTGTTTCAATTTTCAACTCATCTTTCTTGTTGTGGAAGGAATCTTCACTTATATTGGTATCAAAAATCTTTTGTTCTATGTTTGGAACATCATGTAAAAGAGTCGAAGCTACAAAAAAAAGAATCATAATAACTACAACACTGACATAAAGAAGTATGTAATTTTTTATGTGGCCGCTTTCAAATGGATTTTGCATTTTTTTGTCTCTTTGTTTTTGGACTAATTATAGTTAAATAGACTTACACAAGCTTATGATTTTGAAAAAAAAGAAATTCAATCTTTGCATTTTGAATTCTATTGTAGAGTGAAATTTTTCTTTTGTAGGGCATCCATTTTATAAGGAAGGTTGCTAATGCTTCCCAGAGAGAAACCCAAGCTGCTACCGTCAGTCCTTCAGCAATAACGGCCCATGTGACACTATCCGAGGTCATTGTACTTTGATTCATAAGAACAGATAAAGTGGCGACTACGAGGCCTATTATGAGTAAAATAGCCGATGTTCGCATCATCTCCTGCATTTTTGTTGTTTGAAGTTTTTGCATATAAATGAAGAAGTTTTGTATGCTGTTTTTTACACGAGAGAGGTCTTCACTGTGTGCATATGTTTCAAGATTAAATTGTAAAATAAATTTCTCTTGCCCAATTTCAGAGACACTCTCTGTAATGTAGTCAACCAAATCCTCATTTAAATCTTTTTTTAAAAAGTGGGAACGCTTGTCAAAGTCGTTATATAAATCTTCTATTCTGTGAGCAGATATATCAATAATAATCTCGTTATTTGGTGTGTAGTCATAGCGTTCTGTTATCTCTTTTTTCATACGATTTCCTTATGAAATATGGATTTTGATTATACTATGGATTGTTTGTGAATTTGTTTATGAGTTGGTAAAGAATAGGGGAAAAAACAAGCGACAAGAAATTGTCGTTTAATTAAGGGTTTGTCCTCAGCGGTGACTATGTGATATCGCTTGCGGTTCCGAACTTCGCGCCGTCCTCGACGGTCCTTCGGACATCGTCTGTGGTTCCGAAAGCTTGAAAAGCTTTAGTAGTCCTTCGCGAGTTGGTTTTCACTTCGTTCAAACATCAACTCTTGATTCGAAAGCGATAAACGACAAGAAATTGTCGTTTATTAAGGGTTTGTCCTCAGCGGTCACTTTGTGACAACGCTTGCGGTTCCGAACCTAAAAATGACACGCAGGTGTCATTTTCTTACGGTTCTCACATCATGCCCGGCATGCCTTGCATTGCGTTGTTCATAGCGTCGTTTGAAGAACTTGCTTCTGGAAGTTCAAAAATAGCAGCTTCAGTTGTAAGAAGTAAACTTGCAACAGACGTTGCGTTTGTAAGCGCTACACGACCAACTTTAAGTGGGTCAATGATTCCTGCTTCAAACATATCTACATATTCACCAGTTGCAGCATTGAAACCAATGTTTTCATTTGTAGCGCTTTCGACTGCGTTTACAACTACACCAGTGTCATAACCTGCGTTTTGAGCAATCTGTTTCATTGGTGCTTTTACAGCACGAAGAATAATCTCACAACCAATTTTTTGATCGCCTGTAAGTTCAAGTTTAACTTTTGCAGCAGCACGAACTAAAGCAGCTCCACCACCGATTACAATTCCCTCTTCAACAGCAGCTTTTGTTGCTGAGAGTGCATCGTCAACACGGTCTTTTCTCTCTTTCATTTCAGTTTCACTTGCAGCACCAACTTTAATAACCGCAACACCGCCTGAAAGTTTTGCTAAACGCTCTTGAAGTTTTTCTTTGTCGTATTCACTTGAAGTAGCGTCAATTTGAACTTTAATTTCAGCAATTCTTCCTTTTACAGCCGCTTCATCGCCAGCACCATTAACAATGACAGTATTGTCTTTGTCAATAACTACGCGAGATGCCTGACCTAAATGCTGGATAGTAGCGCCCTCAAGCGTGTGTCCTGTTTCATCTGAAATAACAACACCCCTTGTAAGGATTGCAATATCTTGAAGCATAGCTTTTCTTCTGTCGCCAAAACCTGGAGCTTTAACAGCAGAGATGTTTAAAACGCCACGAAGTTTATTTACAACTAAAGTTGAAAGAGCCTCGCCTTCTACATCTTCAGCAATAATAAGAAGTGGACGAGAAGTTTTTTGAACTTGTTCTAAAACAGGAAGCATATCCTTAAGTGAAGATATTTTGTGGTCACATAATAAAATCCAAGGATTTTCAATTTCTGCTACCATTTTTTCAGGATTTGTAATGAAGTACGGGCTTAAAAAACCACGGTCAAACTGCATACCCTCAACAACGTCAAGCTCATCAGAGATACCTTTCGCTTCTTCAACAGTAATAACACCGTCTTGACCAACTCTCTCCATTGCTTCAGCAATCATCTCACCGATTTGTACGTCAGAGTTTGCAGAAATAGTTGCAACTTGAGCAATCTCTTTTTTCCCGTTTACAGCTCTAGAAGATGCTTTTAAATGCTCTAAAATAGAAGCACAAGCCTTGTCCATACCACGTTTAACTTCAACAGGATTTGCTCCTGCTGTGATGTTTCTTAGACCTTCACTGAAGATTGCGTTTGCTAAAACAGTAGCAGTCGTAGTACCATCACCAGCCTCATCCGCAGTTCTAGAAGCTACTTCTTTTACAAGTTGTGCGCCCATATCTTCAAGTTTGTCTTTAAGTTCAATCTCGCGTGCAACAGTAACACCGTCTTTAGTAATAATAGGATTACCATAACTTTTTTGGATTAAAACATTACGACCACGAGGCCCCATTGTAACTTTTACTGCATCTGTTAGTTTTGCAACACCACGAGCTAACGCATTACGAGCGTTATCTGAAAAAATTATTTCTTTAGCCATTATTTTCTTCCTTAATTTTATTGTTTTTTATATAGTAGCTATTGTAATTAACCAATGATTCCAAAAATGTCATCGAGTTCAATTACTAAATATTTTTCACCTTCAAATGAAACTTCATTTCCTGAGTATTTGCCAAAAAGAACTTTGTTTCCACATGCAAGCTCAGTTACTTCTTTACTTACAGCTACAACTTCCCCACGAGACGGTTTCTCTTTTGCGTTATCGGGAATGATAATCCCAGAAGCAGTAGTCGTTGCCTCTTCTACTCTTTTTACAAGCACTCTTTTACCTAATGGTTGAAAATTCATAATACTCCTTTGTTTATTGATAATTTTATTGAAAAATGCAACTTTATCAAATGTTGGTAAACTTATATTTAATCGCGCGAAGTTTATCATTATAGTTATTGGTTTGCACTTAAGGAAAATATTTATTGTTATAAAAGGAAAATAAAAGCTTTGCATAGATATAATTCCGACCTACAAATAGATGTCAGGGTAGCTCAGCTGGTTAGAGCACTGGTCTCATAAGCCGGGGGTCGGGGGTTCGAGTCCCCCCTCTGACACCATCCATTTGTAGCTTTTTATATTCCGGATTAGCTCAGCGGTAGAGTAGGTGACTGTTAATCACTTGGTCACTGGTTCGAATCCAGTATCCGGAGCCACAACTTTTTAAACCCCTTATACACGGACATTCCAACTGATTTATTTAACTACTGTGCCCAAATAGTGCCCATAAGTGTCCACTACATTTCATCTAAAAAAGAAGCTCTTTTAACATTCTCGCTTTTTCGATATTTAGCATACATCTGCCCAATGGGTGGTTCTAATCCTTTTTATGTCATAGAAATGTTCATTATTTTCATTTAAAAACACATAGCTATTTTTATGAGCTGTCAGTTTATACTGCTCTTTTAAATATGGAAGTAAAGAATCAATGATATTTATATAGTTGTTTTAAAAAGTGCTAATGTACAGGGATATACGCATATCCGGCATTCTGTGCATCAATAAGATAAACATTTTTTATCGCATCAGCATGAACAAATTTGTATACTGTCTCCAGTTTGATTCCTCTTGCTTTCATCCCTGCTGAACACATTTTGAATGTTACATGATAACTGTCGTTAAGTTCTTTTAATACAGATATAAATTTTGGCTGTATCTCAAGAGCACTTTTATCTTCACTATAGGGAGAATCTGACAAATTTCTAATGAAATACTTATAAGCATCACCAGAAATTACCACAATTGTCTTAAACTTTTTATTCTGTCCCTTGTAATATTGGGAAACATTTTTGATACTTTTAATCATATCTTTTTCAATTTTAGCACTATCACCACTTGTCAGATCATAAACGGCTTTTGCTTCATCCGCGTACATCGTGCTTGCTGTAAGTATACATGTTATAACCACTGCTTTTAACCATTTCATATGTTTCCTTCATTTTATATAATCTTGTAGGTAATCTGGAATAAAGTATACTCTAGCTTTCATTGACACTATTGATACTACTTAAAAATCATATAAAGATTTGTTTTATTTGATGTAATAAAAAATAGAGATTGTAGCTAATATAATTTAATTGCTCTATCTCGTGGATGTCTATAATCGCTAGGATTGTTATACTTATAAATGAATCCCAAAAGTATGGCAATGAGTATTGCTGCTAACAGCAAATATTTGAAAATTTTATTCAATTTTAAAACCTATAACATGATCTTCTTTACGTGCTTTTTTTCTTACTCTTCTATCTTTTTTAACCTAATAAGCGCACATTAATATTCTTCTTTGAAATATTGTATCAAGAAATTATTAAATAGGCAGATAAAGAAAACAAGCAAATTTTTTCTAGCTGATATTTACAATATAAATTCAATATATATGGTTGATTTGTTACATTAAAGTGTTATGATATTAAAAATTACGGAGAATAAAATGAAAAAAATTATATCTACAATAGCAATTATCGGGTGTTTTAGTGGAGTTTTTGGAGAGTCTAACTTTAATGTCGGATTTTCCGGTTCAGATGAAGGGATAGACAGCTTCAGCCTCTCTATAGGAAACTATTATGGTGTTCCTGTACAAGAAGTAAGAGAAGTTGAATATTATGTTCCCCGCGAGCATGCAAGTATTGTCTATTTTTTAGCAAACAATGCACATGTAAACGCACATTATGTTACAGATTTAAGACGAGAAGGCTTGAGCTGGTGGAATATTTCACTGCGTTTAGGACTTGATCCATACATGTTATATAGAGTTGACAACAGATATTATGGAAAAAGCAGACATCACCGTTTACGCGATGCAGAGATTGCCGACTATGTAAATGTGCGCTTTATTTCAGATTACCACCATATCAACCGAAATGAGGTCATAGACCGAAGACGTCAAGGAGAAAGATACTATCACATCAATGACTCTTATCATAAGAAACAAGATCGTCCTCAATACCGCGAAGAACGTAAAATACATAATGAGCGAAAAGTAGAGACAATACAAAGAGAGCGACAAGAAAATCGCAAAGAAATTAGAGAAGATCGTAGAGATGTAAAAGGTAATCAACGCGACAACAGAGACAAAAACTCAAAAAGCGATAACAAACGTAAGAATAATGATGACAAAAGAAACGGAAACTCTCACGACCGTTAAAAAATGAATTGAGTTTGTGTGCCGAGGGGCAATTTGCCCCGATAGCCAGCGAGTAGTTTTATAATATCTGAACTTGGTTTCTGCCATTTTCTTTTGAGAGATAGAGTGCTTTATCGGCGCGTGCGATACACTCAGAAATATCTTCGCCTTCTTTATAAACAGTAGCCCCGAGGCTGATAGTTATATGTGTTACTTCTTCAAAATATGCTTTTTCAACTTGCAATCGTATGTGCTCAAGAGGTTTTTTAAGTGATTCTACTGCATCAATCTTCATAAGAACAATAAACTCTTCCCCGCCCCAACGAATCAAATAATCTTCTTGACGAATTGCTGAATGAATAATATTGACAAGTTGTTTTAAAACAACATCACCTCGATTATGTCCATATGTGTCATTAACATTTTTAAAAAAATCAATATCGCAAATGACAACACCAAGCTTGTGAGGGTGTCTTTCTTCTATAATTAAGGCAATGTTATTATCAAAAAATTCTCTGTTGAGTGCATTTGTCAGTTTATCATGGGAGATTTTACGTTTTAGTTTTACATGTTCTGTAACAGTATGGCTGATATCAGCAAAAGAGACAATGTAATTTCCTGGCTCAAACTCATTTACAGAAACATTAAAAGCATGAGACTCCATGTTGTCATCAAGGATAGCTACAATACGTTGCTCATCTGGAAGCTTTATGATTGTTTCCACCCAATGTTTACCCTCTGGAACTTTTCCCAAGTGAAAGAATTCATCGTTATGAATAAATCTATCACAGATGCAGTTATGGTGTTTTAAAAAATCTTCTAAATCATTAAATCCAAAAAAATCAAATATGGCCTTATTCGCAAGTAAGAGTTTTTTTCCATCTGTAAGAATAGTCATGTTTTTTTGCAAATCATAGAGCTTTTGGAGTCTGATGTTAAAGAAAAATAACTCTTCTTTTTGTGCGCCAAGTTCTGAAGTTAGTGTATAAATACTTTTTTCTTTTTTGCGAATAACAATATATCCGCCTATTATTAAAACAGAGGAAATAAGTAGAAGAATTATTACTAATATCTCTATTGACTTGTACATAATATCATGCTCTAATGATATGTCGCTTAAGAAAATAAAATAACCAAGCTCTTTGCCTGACACATCGGAGAGTCTCCCTTTTGAGACAAAGTATTCATGTTCTCCAGAGATTATTTCGTTAACAATAATTTTATCATTCAGTATCGATTCTATCTGCTCGGGTACATCAAATGTCTGATAAATAATGTAATAATTGGCTATTTCTGTTTTTTGGTTTATATCATCCTTTACAAATTCTGGAACATCTTCATAGACCTTTTTATTAACCGCTAGATACACATGCATATTTAAGTGTTGAGAGAGCTCATCTATAACTTTATCAATCTCTTTTCCAAGCTCTAAATAACCAATAAGCTTTCCGTCCACATACCATGGCTGTACAACCCGCAATGTATAGTTTTTTTTCATTCCAAATTCTAGGCCGTAGTAAACAGACTGTAGTTCCTGGGCTTTTTTGAAAGTCTCTCTTTCTATAGTGTCTGAATCTTTTTCATAATCGTGCACTCTAAGTAAAACAGTCCCATCAGTCTTTATAAAATACATGTGGGTAAGATTGATATTTTTGTTCAAACGCTTATATATCTCTTTTACTGAATTATTGAGTTCGTCTTTATTGAGTTCTTGAAATTTCTGAGCAATATCGTCTCTGTTTTGGATAAAAGATATACACTGCTTAAGATATGCCGCCTCATTGTCAACTGTTTTATTGAAAAAGTTGGCAAATATTGCAGGAGTCTCTTTTTTACTTTTATGGATGGAAGTATCTTGAATGTAGGCTATAGTAAAGACGGTAGATAATGACATAATAAATATAACTATGACAAAAGGAATATAGAGGTTTAATTGATATAGTTTTTTCATTTTTTCAACCTTCAGTAAGATTATATTACATTAACTTAAATAGTGTTCAGTCCCCACTGTAAGCACATATTTTTTACCTTCTCTTATTTCAAGAGTGTTTTTAAAATCAACAAGTACATGCATTCCTTGTTTGCATTTAATGTCGTTAGCATGTGACTCCCACTCTTTTTCATTACCATTAAAAAAAGATTTAAAAACCTGCATCACCTTTTCATAATCCCGTGCATCAATCATCAAGTCAAACCAGTTTTTTCCTAGAGCGTAATCACTACTGTAGCACCCATGACTCAAGGTACATTCAAACTCATGAATTATTGCATTTTCATCTAATACTGCTCTTATAAATTTTTTATTATTCACCTACTGCCTCCCTTTCTCTTCATCTAATATTATTATAACGCAGCCATATAATATATGCATAAAAATAAGAGTATAAAATAGGACACATGTAGACAATCTGCTCATATTTTAAATCAATTTAAGGATTGCATACAACTTAAGCAACAGAAAATATTTTAATGAAGAAGCTACTTCTAAAACTACATTTGTGACTTTTTTTCATGCATGTCTTTTACACTAAGAAACGCTTTTCATGCTAAAATGCTGATACAAAACACAAACACATCGGAGTTGGATGGAAACGCAAATAAGAGAAAATATTGAATTGAAATTTTTAAGTATGGATGATTATCAGGAACTTAAAGATGGGATGCTTTTGGCTTATGCACCTATGAGCGATGCTTATTGGAAAGAGGATCAAATCCAGACTTTGCTTGAGAAATTTCAAGAGGGGCAGGTTGTTATTAAAATAGATGGAGAACTTGCGGGATGTGCTTTGTCAATCATTGTCGATTATAAAGAGTTTGCAAATCACCATACTTACAGTGAAATAACAGATAACTATACTTTTAATACTCATACAGACAAGGGTGACATTCTTTATGGTATTGATGTTTTTATAGTTCCAAAATTCAGAGGTCACAGACTTGGAAGACGTTTGTATGACTACAGAAAAGAGTTGTGTGAAAAGTTGAACCTTAAAGGTATTGCCTTTGGAGGAAGAATTCCAAATTATCACAAATATGCAGATGAAATGTCACCAAAAGCATACATAGAAAAGGTCAAAAGAAAAGAGATAAACGATCCTGTTTTAAACTTTCAGCTCTCAAATGATTTCCACGCGGCAAAAGTTCTCAAAGGCTACCTTGAAGGGGATAAAGACTCAGGAGAATATGCAGTTTTACTTGAGTGGGATAACATTTACTATGAAAAGCCAAGCAAACAGGCAACAAGTAAGAAAAAAGTAGTTCGTTTAGGTCTTATTCAATGGCAAATGCGTCCTTATAAAAACTTAGAGGAGTTGTTGCAGCAGGCAGAGTATTTTATTGACGCTGTCTCAGGTTACCGTTCAGATTTTGCACTTTTTCCGGAGTTTTTTAATGCGCCTTTAATGGCTGAAAATAATCATCTCTCAGAACCCGAAGCAATCCGCGAGCTTGCCAAACACACCCATGACATCATTCAAAGATTCTCAGAACTCTCAATGTCGTACAACATCAACATTATCTCAGGAAGTATGCCGGAGATGAAAGATGGCCACTTATACAATGTAGGTTATTTATGCAGACGCGATGGAACAATTGACCGATATGAAAAAATTCATGTCACTCCGGACGAGGCAAAAGTTTGGGGTATGCAGGGCGGAAACAGTTTAAAAACATTTGACACAGATTGTGGAAAAATAGGAATACTCATCTGTTACGACTCAGAGTTTCCTGAACTTAGCAGACTGCTTTCAGCTGAAGGAATGGACATACTTTTTGTTCCTTTTTTAACGGACACACAAAACGGTTACTCAAGAGTAAGACACTGTTCTCAGGCAAGAGCCATAGAAAATGAGTGTTATGTGGCAATTGCAGGAAGTGTAGGAAATCTGCCAAATGTGCACAATATGGACATTCAGTTCGCCCAATCAATGGTCTTTACTCCATGTGATTTTGCTTTTCCCACAAACGGCATAAAAGCCGAAGCCATACCAAACAGTGAGATGATTTTAATTGCAGATGTAGATATAGATTTGTTACGTGAGCTAAATCAATTCGGAAGCGTTAAAAATTTAAAAGACAGAAGAACGGATATCTACGAAGTAGTAAAAGTAGCGAAGTAATTCGCTGCTTAGAGTGCGAAGCTTATCGTAACGCGTCTTTTTCTACTTCAAAAACTTCACCATTTTCATCTTCAACCAAAGCTATGCTATTGTCAAAGACAGTGATGATTTTAACCTTGGTTTCTTTATACATATATGTTTCTTGTTCCGATTTATACGGCATTTGAGAAGAATTTTTACTTCCACTGCTTAAAGTCATAGTTATTCCTTTTTATTTTGTAGTCTGTAAAATATAGCTTTTATCTATAGCAAACGGCATTCCAGCGGCCAAGTTTAAAAGCAGATAGTATCGGCAAAATTTGATATACTAACACTCGATTTAAGTTAATAATTTTACCAAAGGTTTCTTATGGAAAGCAAAAAGATATTAGAATTAAATGACAGTTCCTA
This sequence comes from bacterium, assembly GCA_018824795.1. Next base: position 16,181 of record JAHJFL010000015.1, read on the forward strand.
TGTTTCTTTTATTGAGGCGTGTGACTCGGTGGTTTTCATTGATTTTTATAGTGAAACTTGTCCTCCGTGTCAAACCTTACTCTCATTTTTACCAAATCTCTCAGAGCATTATAAAGATGAAAAAGTTGTTATAGCTAAAGTAAACGCGGCAAACAATCCAAAACTCTCAGCAAAATTTATGGTAAGAAGTGTACCTTTAACTGTTGTTATTGGGAGAGACAAAATGGTGAAAAGAGCTGAAATAGGGCTTTTGAACTCTGATGCATACATACAAATGATTGACAAAGAACTCGGTAAAACAAAAGGTTTTTTTTCTAAATTCTTCTCCTAAAACATATAATTTCTTTTACTGTACCAGAGTCCAATAGATATAAATTCCCATTTTTCATACTATTACTACAATTAAACACTTTTTAGGAGTTTCTTATGGCAGCAGTAATCGGAAAAATAGCAAGTATTGACGGTGTATTTTATGCGAAGGGAGCTGATGGTTCTTTACGTGAACTTTCGCAAAATGATGAAATTTACGAAGGTGAGATTATTATTGGCGACAAAAGCAATGGTGCTCTTAATAGTGTTATTGTCACAATGGTTAGCGGTGAAGATATAGTTCTTCTGGGGGCTGAAACACAACTGTTTGACGGTTCTTTAGCTGAAAAAGAGTTTGCAACAGAAGAGACGGTCACAAACAGTGAATCTATTGAAGCGTTGATTGATGACAATACTGGCACTGAGAATGTTGATGAGCTTGAAACTGCGGCCGGTGAAGAAGCTTTAGGTGCGGAGTCCACAGAAGATGTCCGAGCAAATTTTGCACAGATAAATGATGAAATAATAGATATTAATGCAGAGATTAAAGATGTAGCAGCAGCAACAAATGTGCAAGGAGATGTTTTTACAGATGAGACACGTTTTGCAATCGCGCCCGATCCTGAAGTTATAAGATTAACATCTATTGTAAACGAGCTAATAACTACAGCAAACGATGCAGCCTCAGCGGCAGACGCAGCAGCCACAGCAGCACAAGAAGCAGCACAGAATGCACAAGATAATCCAACTGATTCTAATATCCAAAACGCAGCAGACGCAGCAACTGCAGCTCAAGAAGCAGCAAACGCAGCAACAGCAGCAAATGAAGCCCTTAGCACTGCAACAACAGATTTGGCAAACGCAGCCTCAGCAGCAAACGAAGATGTAAGTTCTACTCTAGAGAGTTCTGCAACAGCACAAGAAACTACAACAGCAGCAGCCACAAACGCAGCAAATACAGCACAAAGTACAGAATCAATTGCCACACAACTTGCACAGGCAGAGATAGATTCAGATGCAGCAGTAGCAGACCTTTTAACTGCAGCAAACAACGCAGCAGACGCAGCAAACGCAGCAATCACTGCAGCAGCAGATGCAGCAGATACACTTGCAGCAAACCCTAACCCTACAAGCGCAGATATCGCCACCGCTCAAAACGCAATCGATGCAGCCAACACAGCAATTACAAC
>JAHJFL010000102.1 GCA_018824795.1 bacterium
ATTTCAAAATCATGTAAAAGATCAGGGCCTGAAAATTCTTATGATATTTGAAGGACGTGATGCCGCTGGAAAAGGTGGAACAATTAAGCGCATTACAGAACATCTCAACCCAAGGGGTGCAAGAGTTGTAGCTCTTGAAAAGCCGAGTGACAAAGAGAGAACGCAGTGGTATTTTCAAAGATATGTAGAACATCTGCCGTCTGCGGGAGAGATAGTTATATTTGACAGAAGTTGGTATAACAGAGCCATGGTTGAACCGGTTATGGGATTTTGCACAGAGAGACAACATCATAAATTTTTAAAAGATGCACCAAAATTTGAGGTGATGATTGCCGATGAAGATATTAAGATATTTAAATTTTACTTCTCAGTATCCAAAAAAGAGCAGGCCAGACGCTTTCAAGCAAGAAAGACTGATCCTCTTAAGCAGTATAAACTCTCACCAGTAGACAAAGAGTCACAAAGATTGTGGGATGAATACACACTTGCAAAGTTTATGATGCTTAGTGCTACACATACAGAAGTCGCTCCATGGACAATAGTAAAAAGTGATGATAAGAAAAAGGCCAGAATAAACGCAGTAAAGCATATACTGAACTATGTAGATTATCCGGATAAGATTGATGCCAAAGAGATTGAAGTGGATAAAGAGATTATTGTTTTTGGCAGGGATGAAGCCATAGAAATGGAAAAAAACTTTACATTCTCAGGAAAAGCCGGCTGATTTTGAGTAAATAGTTTCGTAATCCTTTTGTAACATTTAAGATTTATACTTTCGGCATCTTAAATAATCCAAAGGACGAAAACTATGTTCAAAAAAATTGCTTCTATAGCTTTAGTTGCCGCTGTAACTATTACTTCTTCATTCGCTGCTGATAAAATCAACGGTGCAGGTGCATCATTTCCTGCTCCACTTTATTACGACTGGGCTTTTAATTACCAAAAAGATACAGGTAGTAAAGTTAACTACCAATCAATCGGTTCAGGTGGCGGTATTAAACAAATCTCTCAACGTATCGTAGATTTCGGTGCAACTGATGAGGCTCTAAATACATTAAAACTTGCAAAAGATAATTTGTTTCAATTCCCGGCAGTTATTGGTTCAATTGTAGTTGCGTTTAACGTAGACGGTATTGCTGATGAAACACTAAAGCTTAGCAATGAAAATGTTGCTGACATTTTCGCTGGTAAAATTACTATGTGGAATGATGCTAAAATCGTAGCTGACAATGCAGGTGTAAATCTTCCAAATCAAAAAATCATCGTTGTTCACCGTTCAGACGGGTCAGGTACTACGTTTAACTTTACGTACTATCTAAGCGGAAGTTCTGAGAGCTGGAAAAACACATACGGTACGGGTAAAACTGTTGACTGGGCAACTGGTATAGGCGGAAAAGGAAACGAGGGTATTGCTAACTTAGTGAAGCAAACTCCATATTCAATCGGTTATATCGAAAGCGCTTACAAAGATAAAAACAATCTTTCAGCTGCAGTTCTTAAAACAGCAAGCGGTAAATGGGTAAAAGCAACAGAAGAAAACTTTAAAGCTGCTGCAAAATATGCAACTTGGACTAAAGAGAAACACTTTCACTCTGTTTTAGCATTACAGCAAGGTGATACTTCATACCCAATCGTTGCGGCTACATTTATTCTTCTTCCAAGAGAAGCTACTGAAATGAACAAAAAAGTAATAGCATTTTATGACTACGCATTCAAAAACGGTGACGAAGCAGCTAAAAAGTTAGGTTACATCGCTCTTCCTGAAGATACTAAAAATATGGTAAGAGAGTACTGGAAAACTAACATCAAATAGTAACTTATTCTTGAGTTGCTCCTAAGTTTTAATTTAATCATTCATTCACTCCTCGAAGCCCTTGTACCTTTGGTGCCTGGGCTTTTTTTCGTTAATACTTCATTTACATATTCTCCCAATTCTATGCTAGACATCTTGTAATCATAATGTAACCAAGCTATTTTAAAATACTGCTAACAAAAAAACAAGGAAATAAAAAAATGAGAAAAATCGTTTTATCTACAATCGCTGCTTTAGCGGTTAGCGTAACTAGCCTTAGTGCTGCACAGCAGTTTTATGTTGACGAAGCCGGACAAGTATTTACTACGTCTGGACCAGACCGTATTGCTATTGAAAATACAGAAACTCCAGTATTTTCTAAAACTTCTAAAATAGAGTTTAGTGGTTTACATTACTTAGGATATACATTCAAAGGTACAAAAGATTTAGATGCGGCAGACGTAACTGCAAATGGTCTTACTCCTAAAACTATTGATGGCACTGACACAGGAACTTTTGAATTCCGTCGTAACTACCTACAAACAAAAGCATTTTTATTTGAAGATCCTAAAAGTTATGCTCGTGTGACTTTGGATGCAACAAGTTTAGATGGCGACAATGCAAATATGTATGTTAAATATGCATATATCTACTTAAATGAAGTTCTTCCGTTTACAGGCGTAGAATTTGGTGTGGCTCACCGCCCATGGATTGACTACGAAGAGCACCAAGGTTGGTTATACCGTTCAATCTCTAAAGTTTTAGTTGAGTCTAAAGAAGCTGCAGATTTAACTAACTCAGCTGACTTAGGTGTAAACTTTAAAACTAAGACTAATTACTTTACATCTGAAATAGGTGTTTTTAACGGTGAAGGTTACCATGGTAAAGATGGCGCTAGTGATGACAGAGGTACAGGTAACTCTTTAGAGTGGAGACTTACAGCTGCAATGACTGGTAATGGAACAAAACACCGTCATGCAACAAAAGATACTTACTTTGATGCATCATTCTTTGGTCAATATAATGTAATGAACTCTTCAAATGAAGAAGTTACGGCGACTGGAACAACTGCAAAAGACTATGCTTTTTATGGTTTACACACAGTGTACAACACGCCAGCACTCTTACTTTCAGCTCAGTATGTAAAAGCTGATAATGACAATGAGACAACATACAAAAAAAGCGGTGTTGGTTACTCTGCAAATGGTACAGTTCGTCTTGGCGATAAGCATGAGTTTGAAATCCTTGCTCGTTACGATCACTGGACAGCTACAAAAGATACAAAAGATGATTTAGAAACGCAAAACTTTATCTATGGTGCTGCTTGGCAACAAAACAAAAACCTTAAGTGGTTGTTAACTGGTGAGACTTACAAAGCTCTTGATCATGGTGACTATTCTGGAGCTGTTAAGCCAGACTGGAACGCAGCAATGTTAACTGCTGAGGTTAAGTGGTAGAAACTCCCCCTGCCACTTCGGTGGCACAAAAAGTTTAATTCATTTCATTCATTCAACTCCTTGTTTATAGTGCAAAGCCGTTTGTGGCTTTGCATATATAGACGTCATCATCTAAAAATAAAACTTTACTTATTGTGTGTTTATGGCAGAAGATAGCCAACACCTCTGATTGTTCTGATATACTCTTTGTCTCTAGACGGGTCTATCTTTTCTTTTAATCTTTTAATGGCTACATTTACCGTTTTTTCATGGATATTACTTGGATCACTCCAAATATTTTTGAGTAAAAACTCTCTATCTAGGACTTTGCCTTTATTTAAAATCATGACTTGGAGGAGTGAGGTTTCAAGTTTTGTGAGATTTGCATCTATATTATCAATGGTAACGCAGTGAAGATTTAAGTCTAGATGAATATCTCTGTATTTTAAAATCTCCAAAGAGTTTTTTGAATCATTTTTGTATCTTTTTAGGACAGCTTTCACGCGAAGCACTAACTCGCCTATATCAAAAGGCTTTGTGATGTAATCATCAGCACCTTTTAAAAACCCGTCCTTAATGTCTTCAATACTATTCTTGCCCGAGAGGAATATAACAGGTGTTTCTACATCTTTACTTCTAAGCATTTCAATAAAGAGACTCCCTTCA
>JAHJFL010000103.1 GCA_018824795.1 bacterium
CTCTATCCGTTTAGATTTTTAGTACAATTACAACAACCTTATATAGACGGCCTGCATCAACACAATGCAGATTTACAAATCTATGTCAACAAAGGAACAGGATTCTGGGGGCCGCCTATGCGTTTGGGTGCAAATTCTGAGATTACTGAAATTACTCTGCTACCTAATTAACTACAAAGGATGTAAATGAAAAAAGAATTTTTAAAAGCGATGGACTTTAGACACGCCTGCAAGGTGTTCGACACAAGTAAAAAAATAAATGATGAAGATATGCGTTTCATTCTTGAATGTGCACGCAAATCACCTTCTTCTTTTGGAATGGAAGCGTGGAAGTTTTTAGTCATTACAAATGAAGAACTCAAAGCAAAACTGCAACCGGCATGCTGGAATCAGGTTCAAATCACTTCATGCTCACATTTAGTCGTTATTTTAGCTGGCATTGACTCTGTAAAACCAGAATCAACTCTGCCTAAACAAAGATTTGAGAGACGTGAAATGCCAAAAGATAAACTTGATTTTTATCTTGGTTTATATGCTTCTCACTTAGAAAATACACTTAGTTCTGATGAAAATGTTTACGCTTGGACATCTAAACAAAGCTACATTGCGGCAGCAAATATGATGAGTGGAGCTGCGTTTATTGGCATAGATTCATGCCCAATAGAAGGTTTTGAAAAAAACGCTATTGAAGAGATTTTAGAACTTGATACTAAAAAACATCAACTTGCCATGCTACTTCCTTTTGGATACAGATTGAACGAGCAGTCTTCTCAACTTAGATTATCATTTGATGAAGTTATTGAATTCATCAAATAATATTATATTTAGAAATTATTCAGTAACCATTATCTGATATAATTTTTGCATAAAAAAATAGGAGTCTTTATGAGTTATTTTAAAAAAGTAAAAGTTGGTGATAAATTATACGGTATAGTATTTGGAGCAGGAAAAGTAACTCAGGTTTTTGAGGACTCTCACTATAAAATGATGGTGACTTTTAAAAATGGTTACGAAGTTCCTTACACTGAGGACGGAATTCCTGGATGGGGAAATTTTAAAAAACAGACAATTTTTTATAAAAAAGATATTGATTTAACTGATATAGATTTTCTACCTGTTACAAAAGTACTCTCAGCAAAAAAAATTATCAAGTTACGTGAAAAAAACAAGCTTGAGATGAGACTTCCATCAGGCGCCTGGGCAAAAATCTCAAAATGTCCCGTTGAATATATTGAACTCATGTTAGAGCAAGAAAACTACCACCTATTTAGAAAGAAAGAGTAAATCCTCATTTATTCTCTTTAATGCCCGCTCAACATCAGAGACTTTGACCTCTTCTTTGAGGTCTCTGTAATAACTATACTGCAATTTTTTATTCTCTGTTATTTGTATTTTTAAGTAACTTGTTGGAAATTCTCCAAGCGTTTTTTTCTGATAATTCTGATTACTATTACATGTAATGCCACTTTTCATTTCAACTTCTAGTCTATAACTACAGTTTGTATCAAAAATATACAGCGATTGCAGATAGTTTTCTATCTTCTCATATGGAGGAAAAAGGACAAGTTTCATACAGGGTATTTTAGTTTGAGTGATTTTTTTGTTGTAAATATTTACTGTGGAATCATCACTGCAAGCACTCATAAGAAGTACTAGCAATGAAAAAAGCAATGTTTTTAGCAAGTTTATCTTTTTTTGAAAATGAGAAGTGTTTTATCTTCAGTATCATAAAGTGAAAAGGTTTGTTTTTCTACGAGTTTTAAAGAGTCAAGTTTTTCGAAGGCACGTATCTTATGAAAATACTGAATGATTGTATCTTGATGTTTTGTATATTTCCCATCTGCGTTTTTTTCAAAAAGAGTAAACTTTGTGTGGAGTTCATCATTCTCAAATACCGCGTCCACACTTAAAAACTCTTCTTCAGTGTCATTGCTCATAGTTCCCTCAGCCACATCGCTAAAACCATAGAGCGTGTTGATGTCTGCTATAAAAACGCCATCATCGTTTAACTTTTCGGCCACTGCGTTTAAGAACTTCACTAAAGCATCTTTGTCTAAGAAATTGAGAACATCAAAGATGGCTACCACAGCGTCATATTTGCCCTCAACCGCGCTTACGTCTATGCACTCAGCATCAAGCCCTTGAGCCAAACACTCTTCAACCATAACAGCACTTAAGTCGACACCTTTGCAAGTTACCCCATCGCTTATCATGCGTTGCATAAAACCGCCACGTCCGCAACCAACATCTAAAAGTGTTTTAATTTTATATTCGTCAAGCTCTGAGCGGTACAAATCGTATAACGCTTCAGTTGCTTCTTCTATGCCAAGTAAATGTTCGGCTTTTGCATATAAATCCAGGTTAGTCATTTAGTTCGCTTGTTCCGCTTTAATGACTGCGTTTATCTTCTCATAAATGCCTAAAACTTCATCTTTTTTAGCAATATAGCTGTTTTTATTGGCAATCAAGTAAGTAGAAGAAGTCATAATATCCTCAACAACTTCCAAACCGTTTTGCTTCATAGTTGTTCCGGTTTCTACAATATCAACTATCATATCTGCAAGGCCAATGAGCGGAGCGAGTTCAATTGAACCATAAAGTTTGATGATGTCTACTGAGACAGCACGTTGTTCAAAGTAGCGTTTTGTGATGTTGACCATTTTAGAAGCAACTTTAATCTCAGGTTTATTCAAGTCAAGCTTTTCGCCTTTTTTCATCCCGATACAAACTTTACAAACGCCGCGTCTTAAATCTAAAAGACGAATAACATCAAGGCCTTGTTCTTCTAAAGTATCGAGTCCTACAACTCCAATATCTGCAGCCTGATGAAAAACATAGGTTGCAACGTCTTGGTTTCTTACAAGTAAAAAACGAAAATTCGGTGTCTCAAGTATGAGTTTTCTATCATCAAATTTAAAAGATTCTCCAAAAATCGTCTCAAAAATCTCAAGTGTCTCTTTTGCAATACGACCTTTTGGAAGTGCAACTGTTAGCATATATTCGCCTTTTTTATAATCTGTGTCATTGATTTAAAAATCAATCTTTCATCTACTTTTGCATTTGGAAAAACTTTTGCAAAATGTTTTGCATCTCCTCCGGTGAGATAGACCTCTGAATCTAGAGAATTTACTTCACACACAAGTGTTTTTATATAACCATAACTAATGGCATCTGCAGAATTTTTTGGCATTTTACCCAAATCTAGCTCAAAATTAAATGGGTAATCAAGTGCAGAGGAGATATTTGTATACGTTTTGCTCATTGCGTTTATACCAGGATAAATAAATCCGCCTTCAAAAACGCCCTCTTTTACGAGGTCAACGGTAATTGCACTGCCCGCGTCAACTATCACCCCATTGGAGATAAATTCACAGGCTACAATTCTGTCAATACCCATCGTTTCATAGTAATTGCTCATCTCAATAAACGCAGCAATATTAATCCAATTATCCAATTTTTCCAGGAGCAGTTTAACCGTAGGATTGACACAAATGTAATAGACTTTTTCTTTTACAGTTGAGGGATCAAAAGCTTTTGTATCTTTTTTATACTCTTCTTCATTTTGTAAAAAATGATAAGAGGTGTTACCAATATCACAAAGCAGCATTACTGGATTTTCCAGCCCTGTTCTTTGAAGGCTTTTTCAGCTTTGGAGCACAATGGAGCATCTATAAAAAGAACTTTATGCTTGAAATTGTGATCAAAATAGATTGTAAGTTTCGCATAAATCTCTTCGAATTTACGGACATCTTTCATAAGCAGACGACTCTTTTGACTCACGGCAAATATTGCCCAGAAATAGCCAACCGTGTCTGTTGCTTTGTATACTTTAATTTTATTACGAATGCCGAGTTCTGAAGGAGCCACTTCTTGCATTTTTTTATAAATTTTCCCTTTTTTTCTAAGGGAATCCACTACCATCTGCATCTTTATATTGAGCCTTTATTTTAGTAGTGTTATTTTATCTAACTATGTATTTAACTGACCTTAGGTACTAAGTCATAAAATTTGGATAGATTTTCTTGATGATATAGTAGATTTTACAGCCTAAACAAAAATCCAAGAATACATCTAAAAGAGAACATGTTAAAAATACCGCTGCTATACTCAGCAATAAAATTTGCATCTCAAGATAATGACATACTAACAACATCAGTACAAATATCAGACCAAAATAAGCGGCCAGTCTCTTTGCACCACTGTCTACAAATTTATCTTTAATGTTAAATATCTCTTTAAAAAAAAGAGCACTCATGTAAAAAATTGAACTGTCTTTTGTAATAAAAAGCCGCATGATAAAGTCAAACGCAACAATGTAAAGTATAAAAGAAAAACCGTAAATAAGATACAAAATAACAGAGACGGAAACGAATAAAGAGCTAAGTCTAGAAACATTTGAATCTATCTGTTTGAAGCTCATTGGACAAGAATATTTCATAATAATGGAGTGCCTTTTCAAATAATATACAAATAATAGTGAGTTATTCTTAAAAAAATCATTATTTTAATTTCTTATATTTAGTTCTATGCTTTTTTCTATATTTTTAAGCTCTTTTTCTTTAGCAAAACAAGATCTCATAGTACAGGCAAGATACTCATCAAGGTCACTTTTTTTACTCAGAACATAAGGATATTTTATTTTTTTAATATTAATCGCATCCTCCATGAGTCGCTCTTTTGTATTTTTAAGTGTCACAAAACCAAGCGATTGCATCATAAACACAGTTGCACTAGCCGGAGTATCCGACTGCTCTTTTTGGATGATTGCATTTAAGGATTCCAGCGTTTTGAGTGCAACTTTTTCATAACGAAACGACTCTTTCAAGGAAGCCATTTTCAAGAAATTTTGCGTCATTTTTGCAAGTGCAGATGTATAATATTTATCCCTCATATCAGCCTTTATTTTCAATTCATCATCACTCAGATACCAAATACCGTTTTTATAAAATTTACTTTGCGCTTTGTTTAAAAGATACTCCGCAAAATCAAGCTTTTCATCTGAATAATCTACTTCATATCCTGTAATGAGTGCTGAGATTAAAAAAGCATAATCTTCTAAAAGTCCAAGCTGTTTTGGTTGTATTGTGACCAAACTTTGATGATATAACTCTCCCCGTCTAAACATAAACTCTTTTAAGGCTTCGAGATTGTTTATCTGCTTTTTGCAGATACTTTTTATCTATATAAGAAGCCTGATACAGCGCTTCTATCATCATAGCATTCCAGGCGGTATTTATTTTTTTGTCTATGAACGGGTACTCTTTATAACTACGTTTTAAACGCAACTCTTTTACAAAAAGTTCAAAACCCAGAGGCCTTTCATTTGTATAAAAATTCAGATGAACTTTGTCTTTAAAATTCCCTTTCGTAATATGTTCCAAAGACTCTTCAAGCTCTTTTTTATCTGTATTATTACGCAGGGCTTCTCGAATTTCTTCTTTTGTAAAAATAAAATATGCACCCTCTTCATGATGGGTATCCGCATCACTTGCACTGTAATAAAGCTCTTCTTTTACAAAACGTGTATCAAGCATTGCAATTGTTTCTTCAACGACATTTTTATAGAGCTCTTTTTTTGTAACAAGATAGGCTTTGACATACAGAGGAATCAGCTCTGCTTGATTGTAGAGCATCTTTTCAAAATGCGGAATTTCCCAGGCTGCATCTACTGTATAACGAAAAAATCCGCCCTCTACATGATCATATAATCCTCGAAGTGCCATGACGTCGAGCATCTCTAAACTCTGTTGCCACAACTTTTTATCATCTTTGATAACCGCCAAATCCATCATAAGTAAAAGTTTTGATGCTTCGGGAAATTTTCTCTGTTTTGTAAAACCGCTATAGATAGTGTCATACTCTTTTTCTATGGAGTTTATAAGTGTTTGGGCAGATATTTTCGCGTCATCATTTTTAATAACTTCAAGAGGCTTATTCATAAGCGACTCTATTGCGTTTGCCTGTTTAAGCACCGAAGAAAAATCCTCTTTGTACTTTTTGGCTATTCGAGGCAATAGGGTGTCGAGTCCCTCATGATAAGACTCTTTTGTGGGAGGAATGTATGTTGCGACATAAAACGGCTTTTTGTCATAAGTCAAAAAAGCACTCAATGGCCAGCCTCCTGAACGTTTTTTTACTTTGAGGTGAAGCTGCTGGTAGTAACTGTCGAGATGCGGCAACTCTTCACGGTCAACTTTTATGCAAATAAAATAACGATTAAAAAC
>JAHJFL010000104.1 GCA_018824795.1 bacterium
ATCATGTTCTTCATCAACCACAATCAAACCCAAATCTTCTATTGGTAAAAATAGTGCTGAACGAGGTCCTGCAAGAATAAACGCAGTACCGTCATAAATTTTTTCTAATGCCTTTCTTTTTTGCAAAGGTGTAAGTTTTGAGTGCCACATCACCACTTTTTCACCAAAATGCTCCTCCAAACGCTGACTCATCTGAGGTGTCAAAGAGATTTCCGGCATCAAAAATATACTGCGTTTGCCCTGAGCTATCATGAGTTCAAAATACTTCATGTATATCTCAGTTTTACCGCTGCCTGTGTCACCAAAAAGAAGAGAGATTTTATGTTCTTGTAGAAATTTAAGGGCTTTTTGCTGTTTATCTGAAAGAGTTATTTTAGATTGAAAATTTACTGCATTGATCTCATTTTCACGTTTTGTATGTGAATCTTTACCAGTGACATAAGCCACCATCAAACCAAGTGACTCGCCAATGGAACAGTTATAATAAGTAGAAATAAACGCAGCAAGATCTAACTGCTCTTTAGAATAATAAGACTCTGTAACTTCCAAAACTTCACTTGTTTGAAAATCAGGTTTTATGCTTGAAGAGATAATAACAGCTTTGTAAACTTTATTTCTAAGTGACACTTCGACAGCTCTTCCAATTTTTAAATCAAGAGCAGAGCTGTAAGTAAGCAGAGAGAGGGGTGAAGAGAGGAGTGCTACTTCATAAAAATACAAACAATCCTCTTTGATACTTAATTAGTTAGTTGTGAGCAGTTTGTTCCGGCTGTACATGTGAAAGTGCCAGTATCGCCATTATATGTAAATGTATTATCTGTACCTTCCAATTTATACTTATAAGTGGTAAGAGTACCTACGGTAGCTGCTCCGTGCCAATGTCCATCTTTATTCTCAGGTGTTACACCATACATAAGTAAAGCATTTGCAGCAGTACCATTATTATCAAAGTATAAGCCAGCTGTACCATGCAACTTAGTTATCCAACCACTTTGCCCTTTGATAAGTCTTACTTGTCTCTCAGTTACAATAGCTGAACGTATCGCGGCCACATCAGCCCGACCCTTTGATATTTGCGCATCCGTTCTTGTTGCGGCAAATTTTGGAATTGCAACAGCAGCCAAAATACCTAATACAACTATTACAAATACCAATTCTATCATTGTAAAAGCAAATTTATTTTTATATGATTTCATAATTTTTACCACCTAAATTAATATACGATTGATGTTCCTCTTAATCTTATCTCATAATTAGTTTCATCAATTCTATTTTGTAATTTCAGACATAAATCATTTGTACTGCTTATGAGACTAACATTTAAATCTTCATTTGTCGCATTAGACTCAATAGACATACTAATGCAATCAACATTATCTATTTTTATTATAGCAGTCCTAGGTGTAGAAATATCAGCCTCACCCATATTTACAAGACTGTTCATTGCACTCGACATTAAAGACAAATCTGTAGTAGTATTAGCATTAGCAACAGCATAAGCAGATATATCAATAGCTATAGTTCCTATATCCATTGCCATCTTTGAAACTTTTGCATCATTCCTTGTCGCAGAAAACATAGGAATTGCCACAGCAGACAATATACCCAGTATAACTATAACGAATATCATTTCAATCATAGTAAAGGCCCTGCTTGATTTTTGCATTTGTTACTCCATTAATCTACATATACTTTAGTTTGAATTTTATAATAGCATATTTTTGATAATTTAAGATTGAAATTTTATTTTAAGAGAATACAGATTATACCTGTATTCCCACGAAGAGAAAGGTGGGAATATTCAAGTAAAGAGAAAGATTAATAAACTACGTGAGAACCACCGAATGATTTCGTACCGTTAAGATCTCTAGCACCAGCCATTGTATGCGCTTGTGTACAATATGCATCTGAACCTGTTGTACCAATGGAAACATTACCATCTGTACCAACTGTAATTGTAAAACATTTTAATTGCTTACAAGCAGACGAAGCATTTGAATCAGTTATATTACCTTCACCAGTGTACATTCCACCTAAATCTGTAATACACGTAGCAAGATTAGCAACGTCTGTAGAAGTTTTAGCATCATCACGAGTAGCAGCAAGTTTTGGAATAGCTACAGCTGCTAAAATACCTAAAATAACGATAACGAAGATCAATTCGATCATTGTAAAACCAGCTCTTTTCATAAAGAACTCCTTGAATTAAAAAATTTGGATTACACTAGTAATCTTGCTGTCATTATCTATCAGTAATTCTAAAAGCTTGCTTAAAGCGTACTTTTGAGGTGAGAATGTGATAAGTTTACAAAAAACATTAAAAACTAAAAAGAACTTATAGAAATACAATGCAAACTATACTTATTTATCTGTATAAAAATTTACATTTGGAACTAAAAATGCTTGTATTTAAATAATTATAAAAAAAGGAGTCTTCCGTGGGCATTCAAATTTCTCGTACACATGATCTTCTCAGTGATGCTCTTGACTATAGAGCTGCTCGTCAAGATATGATTGCGTCAAACATTGCAAACGCAGACACTCCTTTTTATCGACCAAGAGACATAAGCTTTCAAGATGCTTTACTTGCTAAAAAAGCAGATGCTTTAAACGAAAAAAGTCCACATCTTGAACTGGCTCAGACAAACGCAAATCATCTTCCGCTTCAGAGTCAAAGCAGTAGTCATAAACCAAAACTTTTTTTTAGAGACGGGCATATGGCTAGAAATGATGGGAACAGTGTGGATTTGGATGTTGAAACAACTGAGATGAGTAAAAACTCTGTGATGTTTAATGCACTCATTCAGGCAAATAAAAAAGATGGAAACATTTTCAAAAGTGTCATTGACGCTTCAAGTAAAGTAAGTTAAGGATTAAAAGATGTCTAATTTTTTAAATAGCTTTGATATTAGTGGTTACGGTTTATCTGCTCAAAGAGTACGTGTAAATACCATTTCAAGCAACATTGCAAACGCGCAGACTACACGAACTGAAGAAGGCGGACCTTACAGACGTCAAGAAGTAGTTTTTAAGGCAGTAGACTTTAATGAATACTACAATAAAGCACTTGGTGAAAATAGTGAAAGTGCAAAATACGAAGATCCACTCCAAGAGGGCGCTTTTGGTAAAAAGGTGAATCCTGCTATAATGAGCGTTTTAGTTGACAAGATTTCACGTGATGACAGAGCACCGAAATTAAAATTTGACCCAAGCCACCCGGATGCTGATGCTAATGGATATGTTGCTTACCCAAATATTAATCCTGTTATAGAAATGGCCGATTTAGTCGAAGCAACACGCTCGTACCAAGCAAACGTAGCTGCGTTTGAAAGTGCAAAAGATATGGCAAATAATGCCATTTCATTATTTCAATAAGAAGAGTAAATTATGAATAACATTGGCGGTATCCAGGGGATTTCTTCCTCAGACCTTTTAAAACAAAAAAGCAAAACTGACCTCACCGGTGGTGATGCCTTTAGTGAACACTTAAAATCAGCCCTCAATGAAACAAATGAATTGCAGGTTGACAGTGAAAAAGCTATTGCCGATATGGCTACAGGTCAAGTAAAAGATTTACATCAAGCGGCACTCGCCATTGGCAAAGCTGAAACAAGTATGAAACTTATGCTTGAGATAAGAAACAAAGCGCTAAACGCATATAAAGAACTCGGACGTACTCAATTATAACCGCACATTATTCTCATTCTCATGTTTTATCTTGGAATGAGAAGATTTTCTCTGCATTATCTAAACTTAAAATGCTATAATCCTCTCAAAAACTAAAAGTACTCATAAAATATGCTAAACCAAAATAAAAGCAAAAAAATACTTCTTCTATACTCTCTCATAGGGTTCGGATTTTTTATATTTTTATCAGTGATGCTGCTTAACGTTCTCAAATCCCGTGATTTGCCCTCTATGTACACAAGTGACAACACAAAAGCAGCGCGTGGAAGCATCATCAGTGCTGATGGTTTTCATGTAGCAACAACGCAAAAACTTTACAAAGCAGTTGTAAATACCAACTATATTGATCCCCAAAAAAAGGATCTCTTTGTTGAGCTTTTTAGTATCTATTCAGGTATAGATGCCAGCGAGATACGCAAAAAACTAAGTAAACGAAAGGGAGTTGTTGTTTTAAGCTATCTTATCCCTCAACTTCAAGCGCAGTATCTTAAAAAACTGGCATACGACCTTAGAGACTATAAAGTGTTTGTTGAGAGAAAGAATCCTCGAACAGGTATGAGAATGCTTCATGGTCTGAGTGTTTTAGAGAGTGGAGAGAGCAGAGAATACCCTTATGGGGATTTACTCACTCCGGTCATAGGCTATTCTCATAAACTTGAAGATGATGGATATACGCGTATTAGAGGCGTTAAAGGACTTGAAAAAAGATTTGATGTAGAACTTGCAGCGAGACAAGATGGTTCAAGCCAAGGTCCAAGAGATGTAAACAGCTACATTATTCTCAATAAAAACAGTTTCACAAAACCGGAAATCAATGGACTTGATATTAAACTTACAATACCTGTAGCACTTCAGATAAAAATAGAAAGAATGCTTGACAAGATGAAACTTGAGCTTGATGCACAACAGATTATGATTGCCATCATGAATCCCAAAGACGGTAAAGTTCTCTCACTAGCAACTTCTAGCAGATTTATGCCAAAAAACATTCAAAAAGAGGATTACCCTGCACTTAATTCTGGGATGACGGAATACTCTTTTGAACCGGGAAGTGTTGTTAAAGTTGTCACCTTTGCTATCCTTTTAGATAAGGGCCGCATTAGTCCTTATGAAATGGTAAATGGATACAACGGAAGATATAAACTAGGGAAAAAAGTCATCACGGATGAGCATAAGTTTTCAATGCTCTCTGCTGAAGAAGTTATTATTCACTCTTCAAATATTGGTATATCGCAACTTGCACAAAAACTTTCAGGCTATGAATTTAATGAGGGTTTACAAGCATTCGGATTTTCTAAAAGATCTACACCAGATTTAATTTATGAGCGAACTGGTTCCGTACCAAGCGCAAAAAGACTAGATACTGAAATCTATAGAGCTACCTGCTCCTATGGCTACGGGATGAAAGCAAACCTTATGCAACTTGTTCGTGCATATACTACCTTTAATAATAATGGGAAAATTTCAACACCAAAA
>JAHJFL010000105.1 GCA_018824795.1 bacterium
CCAAAAGATGACCAAAGTTTTAAAATAATAAATGCAAGACTTCTCTCAAGTGAAAATGCAAAATCTTTGGTTCAAGCAAGTGATGGAAATATCATTACTGTAGATTCTGATGCTATTATTTTTAGAGAAATTCCTGGGGAGCTTATTACCAAAGCATCTTTAGTGTGGAATGTCGAAGCTAAAAATAACGTAAACGCAGCTATGAAAATAGACTATCTCATAAACAATATCTCTTGGAAAAGTAACTATATCCTCAATCTCACCAAAGACGAAGCCTCTTTGGATGGATGGATAAGCATAGATAACCGCTCAGGAAAAGCTTACGAAGACGTTGACATACATGTCTTAGCCGGCGACATTAACAGAGCTGTGCAACAGCCTGTACAATATAAACAAGTACGTTCTATGACGATGATGGAAGATTCATCAAACGTAGTGCATCAGGCACATGAAGGTTACCATTTTTATACTGTCCCTTTTAAAGTAAGCATTGCCAATAACGAAAAAACGCAAATAAAGTTCATCAATAAAACAAATATTCCCGTGCAAAGAAAATATAGCGCGATGCTCTCAGATCCTTCAAATTTCAACACACAAGTTGAACACACCCTCACGCAATCTCTTACTTTGAGTCCTCTAGACATAGCTCTGCCAAAAGGAGTTGTACGAACCTACTCTAAACTTGGCAATATAAATATACTCTTAGGTGAGAGCAATCTCGAGCATATTCCAAAAGAGTCCTCAATCAGTTTAGAGATAGGCAAAAGTTTTGACCTTAAAGTTACAGAGAGTATTGAGTCAAGAGATGATGACCAGTACCGTATAAACGCAACAATGAAGTACACGCTTAAAAATAATTCAGACGAACCAAAGACTTTGGAGCTGCTTGTACCATTTAACAAAGATGATAATTCAAAAGTAAAAACTGATCAGAATTTTATTTACACAAAAGGAAATTTAGTCACTTTTTCTATTCCCGTGGATGCCATGAGTACAAAAGAATTTTCTGTAAATTTTATCTCTCAAAAGTAGTTCTTTTATATGATATTAATCACTAAATGACTATATTTACACAATGAATATTGCGAAGCCTGTAAAACTAAATTTATTTAAAGTACCTCTGAGCAATGAAGCGCTCAAAGTTGCTCGTGCTCTCTATAACACATATCTTATAAAAAACCGCGAGCTACATCTAGAAATAAAACTTCAGGCCTTTGTCAATCTTTTAAAAATTCCTTACGATACCTATGCTATTGAGTATATTTTGAGTATATTTGAAGAGCTCAATGAGCCGCTTGAAGTTTTGAATTTTCGATATGAGAAAAATTTTTACCCAAGAAGGTTTATCTTTTTCTGCAAATATGAGATAATACACGACACAATCATCATTGACATTAGCGGTGAATATTTCCATGCACACGATAACTATATGAGTGATACTTTTTTAAGAGAATAAAGGGTAGTTTTGGCAGCAAAATACATAATTTTAGACACAGAAACAACAGGCACACAAGAGCAAGACAGAGTCATACAACTGGGCTACATGGTTCTTGGAGCAAAAGAGATAGAAGTTCATAATGAGTTTTTCAGCTCAGAAGTACCAATCAGCATTCCGGCAATGGAAGTTCACGGCATCACTCCTGCCATGCTTGAAGGAAAGGGTTCTTGTCAAGAGAGTATCTCTTACAAAAGACTTTGCGAACTCAATACAAATGAAAACTATATCATCATTCATAATGCAAAATTTGACTTGGATATGCTCGAAAAAGAGGCGTTTAAAGTTCAAATGAAAGTCATCGACACACTTCGTGTTGCAAAACACATTTTTGAAGATGAAGATGCGCACAGACTTCAATATTTTCGTTACAAAATGGAACTCTACAAAGAAGAAAAAAAAGAGGCTGACGCACTCGGTATTGAAGTCAAAGCACATGATGCTATTGGTGATGTTTTAGTTTTAAAACTCTTTTTGTCTAAACTTAAAGATGCTGTAATGAAAAGATTTCCAGGAGAAAACCCTGTTGAAAAGATGGTAGATTTAACAAATACACCAATTCTAATCACTATGTTTAAATTTGGAAAATACAAAGGTAAAACGCTTCAGGAAGTTGCAAGCAGTGATGCAGGTTACTTACGCTGGATGCTCTCATCTATGGAAAACCTCGATGATGACATGCGTTACTCGATTAACACGGCTTTAGCTTCTTAGGAAGCTTATCGCACACCTATCTCAAGAAAAAATAACAAATAATACAAGAGCTATCAAGCCACTTATCAGTGCATAAGGTAGCTGCGTTTTCACATGTTCTATCACTTCGCACTCTGCTGCCATTGACGATATGATTGTCGTGTCTGAGATAGGAGAACAGTGATCGCCAAAAACACCGCCTGAAATAACAGCTCCCAAACATAAAGCAATATTTGCATCCATCCCAACTGCCATAGGGGCTGCTACGGGAATCATAATACTAAATGTTCCCCAACTCGTACCAGTAGAAAAAGAGATTATTGAACTTAGTAAAAATATTACAGCAGCTAAAAAATAAGGATTCAGGCTATCACTTGCCAAAGAAGCTAGATACAAACCAGTTTTGAGCTCACTTGTTACCTCGCCTATAGCAAACGCAAAGAGTAAAATCATAGCAATCGGAAAGAGTTTTTTTGCTCCAAGTAAAGACGTTTTACTCCATTCTCCAACGCTCATGTTCTTACCAGCTACATAATAAACAAACATAAAGACAAGCGTACTGAGCATAGTATAAAAAATTGAACTCGAGCCGCTTCCTTTGAACATATCTCCATTGCCTGTGATATACAAAAATATAAATACAAATGCAACCATAAGAAGAATTGGCCAAAGCATCAAGTACATACTCGCACTTTTTGTATGGCTTGAGAATTCAAGAGGAGATGGTCTGTACTGTGCATATTTCATAGGCCCAATGTCTATTTTAAACCATATAAATAAAAAAGTGACAAGAAGTGCACTCATAGAATAAAAATTGTAAAGTAAAGAATCTATGAGAACATGTACACTCTCTCCAGTTAAAACACCCTCTGAGATTTGAGTTGTTATGAGCCCAAGTAAAAGTGCACCCCAACCATTGAGCGCAATAAGTGAGCTGATTGGTGCAGAAGTAGAATCACATACAAAGGCAAGTTTTGCCTGCGGCGTTTTGTAAATGTGACAAAATGGTTTTCCAACAGCTCCGGAGATAAGTGCAGTTATGGAAGACTCTATAAAAATCACTACTCCGACAATGTAACTTAGCAATAATGCAGCACGTTCAGACTTAACAAGTCCCTTTTTATGCTGTACATAATCTATAAAACCCTCTATTGCTCCACTTGCTTCAATAAGAGCCATAATGCTTCCGACCAAAATAGCAAAGCCAAGAGTTTTGAGAATCCATGGTGTAGTTAAAAGAGAGGAAAAGAGTGTATAAAGTGCTTCAACCGAGGACAAAAGTGAAAAATCATGTAAGATAAAAATACCAAGCAACGTTCCGCCAAAAAGAGACAAAAGCACATTTTTCGTAGTGAGTGCCAAAACTATGGCAAGTAAGGGCGGGACTAGAGAGAGAGCTGAGAGTTCTATGAAAAGCCTTAGAACTCTACGGCAAGCAGAACCAGACCAGCTCTTCCGAATTTTTCTTTATAAAGCTCACACTCTTTCTCTTTTACTTTTGTAAAGCCAAGTTTTTTGTAAAAAAGAAGCATTTCCAAAGAACCTATTTCAACTATTGTCTGAGCAATACGGTAGCCTTTTAATCTTGCAGTCAAAAGACTTTTTTGCATAAGTGCTTTTAAAACACCCACATCTAAAAAGCCTTCAAGCTCTTCCATATAATCAAACATTAAAGTTCTATTATTAAGCTCGAAGTCACAATCATAGAGAACTTCAAGTGTCTCGCTTACATCTTCCGAGCAGCCTACTTCCATAAGAGCATCTACAAAGGTCTGTCTTGTAGCAATTCTTGGCTCATACGTACATAAAGAACCAACGCATTTACCATCAAGTTCCGCAACTAGAAAGTTACTGAAGTGACATTGACTTTTAGCTTTAGTAAGAGTAAGTTTTGCAAGACTCTCAAGCACAACACTATCGTTGTTCGATTTAAAAATCAAATTAAAAATACACTCAACCTTTTCAGCCTTTGAACTTTGTAATATCATCTGTGCCAAAAACTCTGAATCGTTTTCAGTTGCTTTTCTTATCGTAATCGCCATCACCTATTCCATAATTGTTAATCTGTTTCATATATTAGTAATAGTACCATACTTTATGATAAAAACATTCTTAATTATAATAAGTTTTCAAATTTTGTTGTATTCCTCACAGCAAGTAATTTTGATTGTTGCAAATGATTTCAATTCCCC
>JAHJFL010000106.1 GCA_018824795.1 bacterium
TCATTTCTGGTTATGACATAGCTGATACCATTTTTAGCTAAAAACTCTTTATAGGCTTCAAGTTCTTTTTTTACTGCGTTTGCAATGATTACTGCATTTGTTCCCTGAAGTTTTGAGACAGTCAAAGTAACTTGCTCTTTCATAGGGGTAAATTTTCCATCTTCAGCTTTTACACTGATAGTTGCAGATTTAAAGTTTTGAATGTCATAAGAGTCAGTCACATTTGCAACTTGACTTAGATGAATCACTGAACCCATATATTGTGCAACAATGATATTTTCAATGTCTTTAGAAGATTCTATTGCGTTTTCAACACCTACCATAACGATTGTATTTTCTTTGGTTGTGTTTTTGATGGCCGGAACACTGTAAGCAAGAGATTGAACGGCTTGAGTAATCTGTCCCATTGAAAGGTTGTAGCCTGAGAGTTTGTTGAGATCAACTTCTATGTTAAATTGGTGTTTATGTCCACCTTTGAGTTGTGTGACCGCAACATTATCAAGTCCGTTGATATGGTGCTGAATTTTTTTTACTCTATCGTAAAGTTCTGTGTTGCTCATGTTTTCTGTTTTAGAAAAAAATGCAACTGAAACAACCGGAATGTCAATATCAATATCGAGCGGTTTGATGAGAGGATGCATAGTCCCTGCCGGTAATATGTCAAGATTTTGCATAATCTTGTCATACACTTTGAGATTCGAGTCAGATTTTTTTTCACCTATGTAAAATGCAGCAGTTACAATTCCTACATTGTCCATAGAGCGACCGTAAATATGTTCAACACCTTTCACTTCTTTCATCTTACGCTCAAGTGGTTGAACAATTACTTTTTGTATTTCAGCTGCACTAGCACCTGGAAGGGCGACAATTACAGTGGAGCCACTGACAACCATTTGCGGGTTTTCTTCACGGGGCATTATAATAAGTGCTAAATATCCAATAGATAATAAAAACAGACCAAGCACAATAGTCAAAGGATTTCGTAAAAAACCTTTTGCGAGTTTTCCTGCAAAGTCTGTTGGTTCATAAGGTTTTGTATGTTTCATCTCCAAGCCTTAGTCTATATCTACAGTTGCATACATACCTGGATAAACTGCTTTGTTTGTATTTTTAAAAGAGATTTTTATTCTAAAAGTATGTGTCATCGGGTTTGAACTTGGAATGATTGCAGTAACTGTTCCTATATATTTTAGACCAAGAGAGGGAATATTTACAGTTACTTTTTTGCCGTGTTGTATCATAGCAAGATTACTCTCTGCTATCTCGGCAGAGATTTTGAGGTTGCTTAAATCAGATAAAACAATAGCGGGCATTCCAGGCATAGCCATCTCTCCGACTTTAATGTTTTTTGAGATAATAACGCCGCTGTTTGGTGCTTTTACATTTAAGTAACGGTACTGGTTTTTTACTTCTGAGAGCTGTGCTTTTGCCTGTTCAACCTGTTTTGTAGCAATAATTATCATATCAAAAAGATTTCTCTCAGCGAGTTCAAGATTTTCAACCTCATATTTTGAAACCATATCTTTTTGCAAAAGTCTTTTGTGACGATCAAGATTAAGTTTGATGTTTGTATATTGGTTTTGGTACATTTGAAGGCTGAGTTGTGCCTGGGAAATACCAAGCTGTACCTGTGTCATAGCTGCATCTATCTCTTTAGAATCAATCGTGTACAAGAGGTCGCCTTTTTTGACATAATCTCCCTCTGAAACGCCAACTTGTGTGACAAAGCCCATAAAACGGCTTGTTATCATTTTTTGGTTATCAGAAATAACACCGCCAGAGAGTGTAAGTGTTTCGGCTAAAAGTGAAGCACCAAGTGCTACAAGTAGTAAAATTTTTCTCATTTGTTTTCTCCATTTGCTAATTTTTCAAGTGCGAAAATTCTTTCGTTTTTTTTGTTTTTCATCATTTGTAATTGTAGTATTTTTTCAATCTGCTCGGATTGTTTAATGATTACATCACTCATTGAAGAGAGTTTTTCTCTGTATCTTCCTTCGTAGTTGCTATAAATTTCGTTTGCAAGAAGCAGCTCTTTTTCTAAAAACCTAATCTCTTCATTAAAGGATTCTATCTCTGTTTTAATTTTATCTATTTGCAGTGCTATGCCAAGACGAGCAAGTTGGACTTGTGATTTAGTTTTAAGCTGCTCGATTTGTGCTTTTTGAACCTGTGCATCATCAATGCCGCCGTTAAAGAGATTCCAAGTTGCTCTTGCACCTACCGTGTAAGCTTTATGGTCAGCCGCATCGCCTAAAAAAGTATTGTCTGCGGTAGAAGCTTCTGCAAAAGCCCCAACCATAGGGTAATAAGAAGATTTTGAAACATCGAGCATGCTCTCACGTATATCTAAGCCTGTTTTTGCTTTTTTGATATCTAAGTTTGCGTTTAAAATTTCTTCATTGGTATAGCCTGGCATAGGTACATCTGTACTTGGTAATTGAATCTTCTCTACTTTTTCATTAAGTAAAAAACTGATGTAACTGTAAAGGAGTTTCTGGTTTGCA
>JAHJFL010000107.1 GCA_018824795.1 bacterium
CAATTTATCATGGTTCGCATCTTCTGGCAGTACAACTGAACGTTTAAAAGCTCCGTGGTACATCTCGCGTTTCATATAATTTTCTTCCTGCGTTTTTGTATCGCTGTGTCTTTGCCCTTCAATGGTGAGAATATTTCCCTCCTCTATAGACAACTTTATTTCATCTTTTGACATGCCCGATACATCAAAAGTTAAAACATAGGTATTGTTTTGGTCCTGCATATTTATTTTCGGGTAAACGCTGTTAAAATATTCATGTTTAAAGTTTGAGCTCATAAAGCTGTCCATAAACTTTTGCATTCTGTCAAATTCATTTTCCGCTGTTTGTGTAAGCGCAACATCAGAAGCATTGAGTAACGCTCCCGTAAGAGAAAAAGCTAAAAGAGCTTTTGTTAAAGTTTTCATTTTTTACTCCTTATATATTCTATAGGTTATCGCAATAACGTAAAAAATTGTATCAGCAGAGTGTTAACAAATTTAAAATAAAGTGGCTTCGAGTGCTTTGAGTTTATAGCTTTTTCTATGGATGTCAGAGTAACCGTGAAGTTTGATAAGCTCTACATGACGCGCAGTCCCATACCCCTTATGTTTCTCAAGCTCATACTGCGGATACTCTTTTGCAAGCAGAAGAATATCTCTGTCATGCGTGACTTTTGCTATGATGGATGCGGCGCTTACTTCGGGGATTTTGCCATCAGCTTTTACCATTGTTTGAAGCCCGGGTATGCCATACGATAAATTGCCGTCAAAAAGATAGCTATCAGTCTGAAGAGTTTCCATAATTTCAATGAGACCGCGTTTGAGGCAGGCAGAAACGCCATCGCTGTCTATTTGAGCCGGGCTTATTTTGACAATGTGATAATGCGAATTTTGCACTATGATTTCAAAAAGTGCCTCGCGTTTTTTCTCAGTGAGTTTTTTAGAATCATTGAGCCCTTCAACGGGAGCTGTCAAAATACATCCGGCCATTACCATATCTCCGGCTAAAGGCCCGCGACCAGCCTCATCAATTCCACAAAGTTTACGTACCATTTAGTCTCCAATTGCCCATATATCGAATGGTAGCATTTCAACCCTTGAGAGCGGATGAGAGATGCCACCTTCTCTGTTCATAGTAATCGCAGTAATCTTTTTTATCTGGTAACTAAATATAAAGGCTTCAATCTGTTCGATTTTTTTAAATAAAGAGCGTTCATCCGCAAAAGGCATACATAAAATTACCTCTTCTGTATTTGGCAGATAAAAATCAAGACCGTCTTCATAGTAACATTCGGTTGAAGACTTCAGAAGTTCCAAATAAACCATATTTTCAAAGAGTCTTCCAAAGTGTTTATCTATTGTTAAAGCACTTTTTAGAGAGATGTCGCAGAGATAAAGTTTTTTTGTTGCGCTTGGATGGTTAAACTTTTGAAGTTGATGAATGTAGTTTTTTGCAACTAATGCATCAAAAAGCTTATAAAGCTTGTCTTTAGATACTTTTCTGCTGTTCTTGAGTCTTTCGTATATGTTGTAAGCAGAAACTTTCTGTGCCATCATTTTTGCACAAACGCATAAAATATCGAACTCCATAGCATCAAGTGCTTCTTTTAAAATCTTTTGTACATAAATATTACGTACATCGGCATTTACTTTTTGCATAGAAGGCAAGCCGCCGAGTTGAAAAAAATGGTTCAGTGCGCTTGAATCGTATTTATACTCAAATGCCAAGAACTCTTCATAATCAAGTGGATAGAGTTGGAGTGTTTCTAGAAAATCTATTTCAAAATGAATTTGTGAAGTGATTATAAGTTGGGATACGTTGACAACATCTATGTCAGGGTAGTAGTTGTCCAAAGCCAAAACGTCAATTTTATTTTTAATGCAAAAGCCTGCTAAGTGTGCGTTTAGCTCTGAGATGTCTATTCTTATGTCTGCGCAGTCCAGGTAGAGGTAGGAACTTTTTTTTAAGGAGAGAAGATAATTTTTCACAATACTGCTCTTTCCGCTTTTCGTAATACCATTGATTTGATAGCTTTCATTTTCCAAAAATAGCTTTCTGTCATGAAATTTATCTACTTGTAAATCTGTTTTATAAAGCTCTTCGAGTAATATTTCCATTAAAATTCCTAAATAGTATGAATTGAAATTTTATCATTTCCTTATTAAAAGGAAATAAATTTACTAAATATTCAAAATTTGCTCCCTAAAACCTTGAATATGAAAGTCAGTTTTGGTACAATTCCACTCCCTTAAATAGTTAGGATAGGACCTAACGAGTTCTTTAGAAGGAAAAACATGGAAAAAATTCGTTTGAAATTGAAAGCTTATGATCATCGTGTATTAGATAGATCTGTAGCGTCAA
>JAHJFL010000016.1 GCA_018824795.1 bacterium
CATTTGAGAATAACTCAAGAGCGACAATCATAGGCAAAGTGACAGATGCGCATTTGAAAAAAGTGATTTTAAACAGCAGTTGGGGAACAAAAAGATTTTTAGATACCCCAAGCGGCGAGTTGCTTCCTAGAATCTGCTAAATATATGAAAATACTTCTTCTCGTATCTGCCTTTAACTCTCTAACTCAAAGAGTTTTTTGTGAACTCAAAGAGATGAATCATAGCGTGTCTGTGGAGTTTGCCATTAATGATATGGCAATGATAGACGAAGTAGAGAGATTTCAACCTGATATTATCTTTTGCCCTTACTTGAAAAAGTTTATTCCCAAAGAGATATTTCTCAAAACTCCTACGTTTGTACTCCACCCGGGTATCAGAGGTGACAGAGGTCATAACGCAATTGACCATGCCCTGAGGGACGAGAGAAAAGAGTGGGGAGTTGTTATTCTCAAAGCAAACGAAGAGTTTGACGGCGGGGAAATATACAGCGAAGTAAAATTTGAGATGAGAGATGCTACAAAGGCTTCCATATATAGGGCTGAGGTTGCAGATGCTGCTGCCAAAGCACTCAAAGAACTGCTGAAAAACTTGAATGACAAAGAATTTCAATCCACTCCTCAACTAAAAACTGAGATGCACCATTATTTGACGCAAGATGATAGAGCTATAGATTGGCAGCAAAATACTACTAAAGAGATAATCAAGAAAATTAGATTCAGCGATAGTTTTCCCGGTGTTCGAGAAACGCTGCTTGGAGTAGAATGTTATCTATTTGGAGCGTGGCAAGAAGAGAGACTAAAAGGCAAGCCAAAAGAGATTATTGCTAAGAGAGATGGTGCTGTTTGTGTAGGTACTTTAGATGGTGCTATCTGGATAACTCATCTTAAAGAAATAGGCAAGTTTAAGCTTCCTGCTCCCTATGTTTTGAAAGAGAAAATCAAAGGTGTGAAAGAAAATAGGCTCCCACTTCTGTTTGACATGAGTTATAAAACCTTTTATGAAATTGGCTCACATATAGATGGTGACGTGGCGTATCTGTATTTTAATTTTCATAATGGTGCAATGGGCGCTGAACAGTGCATCAGACTCAAATACGCTTTTGAATATCTGCAAGAGAGTGCAAAAGTGATTGTACTTATGGGAGCAGAAGAATTTTTTAGTAATGGAATTCATCTGAATATTCTTGAAGACTCTCAAAAGCAGGGAGAAGATGGCTGGAGCAATATTAATGCGATGAATGATTTGATAAAGTCAATTTTATTTGCAGATGAAGTTGTCACTGTTGCCTCACTCCATAAAAATGCTGGAGCAGGCGGAGTGTTTTTGGCACTTGCTTGTGACTATGTCGTGGCATGTGCAAACGCAGTTGTAAACCCTCACTATAAGACATTAGGCCTGAGTGGAAGCGAATATCACACTTACACATTACCAAAAAGAGTAGGTGAGAATAAGGCAGAAGAGTTACTCAAGAGTTGTCTCCCTTTGAATGCTCGCAAAGCCAAAGAGATTGGTATGATAGATGAGATATTTGAAAAAGAGAATTATTTTGAAGAAGTGAGAAATTTTACGCAAAAGTTAGTAGAAAATGAAGATAAGTATGATGACTTTTTTTATAACAAGCAAGACTATTTGGAAGAAAATAGAGAGTTTATAAATGAGTGCAAAGAGAGTGAAATAAAAGTGATGTATCCGGAGTTTTGGGATAAGAAAAGTTCATTTCATCAGTTAAGACATGATTTTGTTTATAAAGTATGTCCTAACCAAACACCTCAAAGATTAAAAGGAGTATAGATGCATGAGTATAGTATAGTACAGTCTCTGTTAGATTCCTGCGAAGAAAACGCAGCTAAAAACGCAGCAACAAAAGTGACGAAAGTTGTTGTCAAAATTGGTGTTATGAGTGGTGTAGAACCAGAGCTGTTAAAGACTGCGTTTGACACTTTTAAAGAGAAAACAATTTGTGATGGCTGTGAGTTTATTCTCAATATTCAGCCCATTGTGATTGAGTGTAAAGAGTGTCTGCAAACGTCAACTCTTAAAAAGCTAGAGTATATGTGTCCAGAGTGCCAAAGTTTAAATCTTGATGTAATTGATGGTGAAGATATGTATCTGATGCAGCTTGAGTTGGAATAAAAGTTTCAATCATGGCCATAATTTTGATATTTCCAGAGTTTATCTTTAAGAATTAAACAAAACTTAAAGCTTTGATGGATATAATTGCGAACTTTTTATAGAGATATACCTATGGATTAGGCTTTTAGTCTGTTCAAGGATTTTTATAGTATTAAAGATTAAGGACTTGTATATGTACGCAATTATTAAAAACGGTGGTAAGCAATATAAAGTTCAAGAGGGTGACATTTTAAACTTTGATAAAATGTCTCTTGAACCAAAAGAAACTATCGAAATTACAGAAGTTTTAGCTGTAAACGCTGGTGAGCTTAAAATGGGAACTCCATTTGTAAGTGGTGCTGTTGTTACTGCTGAAGTTATCAATGAAGGTCGTGACAAAAAAGTTATTACTTTCAAAAAACGTCGTCGTAAAGACAGTAAAGTAAAACGTGGTTTCAGAAGAGACTACACTCGTGTTCGCATCATTAAGATAGCTGCGTAACTAATAAAGTAAGGAGTAAGATATGGCACATAAGAAAGGTCAAGGTAGTACACAGAATAATCGTGACTCGGCTGGTAGAAGACTTGGTGTAAAGAAATACGGTGGAGAAGCTGTAATAGCTGGTAACATCATTATTCGTCAACGTGGAACTAAAGTTCACCCAGGTAAAAACATGGGAATGGGTAAAGATCATACTCTTTACGCATTAGTAGACGGCGTTGTTAAATTCGAAAGAAAAGACAAAAAACGTCAACAAGTTTCTATTATACCTGCTGCATAATTCTACAATATTTGGGCAAATGCCCAAATGTTTCATCTTCAAATCAACCGGGTTTTAACACCTAAATCAATTTAAAATATTTAATAATTTACTCTTCATAACGTTCAAGTGAATTTTTAAGTATTCAAGCAATAGTCAAAGAATAGTTTATCTCGATTTTCAAGATTTACTTGAAAATCTTACATATTAGCATTTTAGCTAAAGCAAAATCAGAAGGAGAGCACTTGTTTACAGATAGTGTCGAATTAACAGTTAGTTCAGGAAAAGGTGGACAAGGATGTGTTGCGTTTCGTCGTGAAAAGTTCGTTGTAAACGGTGGTCCTAATGGTGGCGACGGCGGAAAAGGTGGAGATATCTGGTTTAAATGCGACAACAATACGCACACACTTTCTCACTTTCAGAAAAAAATGCATATTAAAGCGGACAACGGTGTTCAGGGTGAAGGCTCGAACATGGCTGGAAAATCTGGAGCTAAAAAAGTAATTATTGTGCCACCGGGTACACAAATTATAGATGTTGACACAGAAGAAGTGCTTTTTGACATGCTCGTAGATGGTCAGGAAGAAAAATTTATAGAGGGTGGAAAAGGCGGACTTGGAAATGTTCATTTTAAATCTTCTACAAACCAAAGACCAACCTATGCACAGCCTGGAGAAAAAGGACAAACAAGAAAAATCAAACTTGATTTGAAACTTATTGCAGATGTCGGACTTGTAGGCTTTCCAAATGTTGGAAAATCTACGCTAATTTCAACGGTTTCAAATGCTCGTCCTGAGATTGCAAATTATGAGTTTACGACACTTACGCCAAAGCTCGGACAGGTAAATATTGGAGATTTTGAATCTTTTATTATGGCTGATATCCCTGGAATTATTGGTGGTGCCCATGAAGGAAAAGGTTTAGGAATTGAGTTCTTAAGGCACATTGAGAGAACAAAAATTCTTCTTTATATGGTAGATTTAGGTTCTTATAGAAACTTACAAGAGCAGATTGAAACACTAAAACATGAAATCGCATCTTTTAGTGAAAAACTTGGAGAGAGTAAATACGCTATTGCGCTAACAAGAGCTGACGTTGTTCCTGCAGAAGAGATGGATGCACTTGTTAATGGCTTTTTGGAATTGCTAGGACTTGAAGCGACAAAAAGCTCTAAACTTGATTTTGATGAAACAATGCCATATTTCATTCAAGATAATGCGGATGCAACTTTAGGTTTTGATAAAACTCTTCCTTATTTTGTAGCACCTATATCTTCAGC
>JAHJFL010000108.1 GCA_018824795.1 bacterium
GAGAAAAAACTACTAAAACTATTTAATATTAAAGTTGTTCCGCCTCTTTTTCCACGTATTGAAGAACCTCTGAT
Source organism: bacterium (assembly GCA_018824795.1). Next base: position 75 of record JAHJFL010000108.1, read on the forward strand.
GGAAGAAGCTCCGGCAGCTCAACCAAATAAACCTCTAGAAGAGAAAAAAGAAACAAAAGAGAGTATAAACGCTGCAGTAAGCACAAGTGAAGATAATCTTATAGAGATTGGTCAATTTTTCCAGACATCACTGAAAGTGGGTATTGTAGTAGAAGCCGAGGAAGTTCCTAAAAGTAAAAAACTCTTAAAACTTCAAGTTGATATCGGTGAAGAAAAACCAAGACAAGTAGTTGCAGGAATTAGAGAATTTTATTCACCTGAGGAGCTTGTAAATACACATGTTTGCGTTGTAGCAAACTTGAAACCTGCAAAACTTATGGGTATGCTCTCTGAAGGAATGCTTCTTGCCGCTAAGGATGAAGATGGTTTATGTCTAATTAGACCTGAGAAGCCTAAAAAAGCGGGCACACCTATTGGATGAGACTTGAAAACGTATTAGCTCTCACACATGCAAAGCTTATTAACAAACCTTTTGTAAACAGCTTTGAAAACATTGTTTTTGAAGCAAAAGCCGTTAAACGCGGAGACCTTTTTCTTGCGTTTAACGAAGATGAAATAGAGAGTGCAATTTTCAACGGTGCTTATGGCATTGTTTTCGATAAACCTGTTCAAATGAGTGACAGTGAAATTGCTTGGATACAAGTGAAGAGTATTGAAGATGCCTTAAAAAGGTTATTGCGTTTTCGCTTGGTAGAAAAAGAAGTAACGACCTATGAGTGTAATGAAATTATTTTAAAACTTTCTCTTGGAATCATTACAGAGCCCAATTTTATTGTGTTGCATTCTGATATTCAGACAATATCGAAATTGCTTTGGAATGTAGAGAAAAAAAGTACCCTGCTCTTTTGTCCTGAATTTTGCAGCAGAGATCTTTTTACTGATATTAAAACACTCTCGTCGACTCCTGCGCAGTCAATCAACATAGTTGAGCAAACGCTATTTGAAACATCTTTTATTTATGATGATATTTTTTACGAAAGACAACTTCTTTCTCCCTTTTTTGTGCCCTATTTGGAAGAACTTTTACATCTTTTAAAGACGCTGAAAATAAATTATAGACTCAGAAAGTTTACACAGATTGATCATTTTCAAGCAGTCTTTACCAATAAAAATTTTGAACAAAAAGAGTTTGGTTCAAGTGACAAAGTCCTTATATTTGAAAAAAATGCCCAACTGATTGTTTTAGAAATAAATTTTCTTCAAAAAAATGCTAGTTGGGCAGATATTGTTTATATCCTTCCCCAAGAACTGCTTGAAGAGTTTAGCGCTTATAATAATGTTTACGCTTACAAGAAAACGCAGGATATTTTTGATATTTTAAAAACAAATAAATTTCATTTTGCCCTCATTGCAGGTGTAGATAAGTCCATTCTATCTCAGGCTCAAACAGCACCAAGACAATTAACTTTAGATTTTTAGGAGCTCTCATGAATCGTAGAAAATTTTTAACAAAAGCAGCACTTGCCTCAAGTGCTATTGCGCTTAGTGGCTGCAATGAAAGTGACAGAGAAGCCATAGACTACTCAAAACATCCCTCGGCAAAAGAGGATGAGACGAAACGAGTCAATATCAACAAAAACAAAAAAACAATCATAAAACTGGCTACAAGCTGGCCTGCACATTTTCCTATTATGGGAACTAATGTTGAAAAATTTGCACAGAGAGTAAAAGATGTGAGTGGTGGTTCCCTGGAGATAAAACTTTATCCGAAGAACACTCTAGTCCCTGCTCTTGCTGTTTTTGATGCTTGTTCAAGTGGACAGATAGATGCATTCCATTCAGGTCCTTATTACTGGAAAGGTATAAACTCTGCATTTTCTCTTTACAGCGGAATTCCATTTGGTTTTACCGCTGAAGAGATAAATTCATGGATGCTTTTTGGAGGTGGTTTAGACCTTTGGCGAGAGCAGTATGCAAAATACAATCTTTA
>JAHJFL010000109.1 GCA_018824795.1 bacterium
GATTTCTAAAGATGTATTTAAAGGTTACATTTGTATAATGTTCCATATTAATTTTAAAAAGGAAATAACACATGGGAAAATATATAGAATTAACAGGTGCAGATTTTGAAGCAACACTTTCAGAAGGTGTATCTTTAGTAGACTTTTGGGCACCATGGTGTGGACCTTGTCGTATGATTGCTCCAATTATCGAAGAATTAGCTGCGGATTTTGACGGTAAAGCTAAAATCTGTAAAGTAAATACTGACGAAGAGCAAGATATTGCTGTTAAATTCGGTATCCGTTCTATTCCAACTATCATGTTCTTCAAAAATGGTGAGATGGTAGATCAAATCGTTGGAGCACAATCAAAACAAGCTCTAGCTGATAAAATCAACGCATTATTAGCGTAATTTCTAGGTTCCTTTAGTGGCTGGAGGAAGAGGTAAAAGCCTCTTTTCTCTCTCTACTCTTCTTGCTTCTTTCTTTGGCGCAGCTATGATTGCCGCTGCTTTTGCATACTTCAATTACAAATTTTCAGAATATAAGTTCATTGATTTTAAAGAATGGGTATTCTATGAAAAAAATGATATTTTCATCCCAAATAAAGAAAAATATATAATTATTTTTTACTCCTCAAAAGAAAATAATACCATGGAACAACTCGCCAATATAAACCTAGAGTTACCCGTACTCGCTATTGACTATTATAATGAAGTACGAGAGAATAGTAAAAACACCACCTTTTTAAGAAGCGGAACTAAAAACTCTTTAAGCTTCATTCAGAGATTCAACATCTATGAATCCCCCTCTATTTTTTTTATAAAAAAATCAAAAGACTCTCTTTATAAACAAGATAGTATGATACGAAAACTCGATAATTTAGATGAATTATCAAAAGAAACAGATAACTTATAAAACAAAATTAAGGAATGTAAATGATTTTAGATTGTGCTATTGTAGGTGGTGGACCTGCTGGTCTTACTGCTGGACTTTATACGACTCGTGGCGGCTTAGAAAATGTAAATATGTACGAGAAAGGTATGCCTGGTGGTCAAATTACTCAAAGTTCTGAAATAGAAAACTATCCTGGTGTTACAGGTGAAATTTCTGGTATGGATTTAATGATTCCATGGCCGGAGCAGTGCCAAAAATTTGGTTTAAAACATGAGATGGTTGAAGTTACCCGCGTAAGCAAAGAGGGTAATACATTTAAAATTCACAGAAATGACGGTAAAGTTGATGAAGCATATAGTGTTATCATAGGGACAGGTTCTCGTCCTCGTCGTGCGGGGTTTATTGGTGAAGATGAGTTTTTTGGACGCGGTGTAAGTACTTGTGCAACATGTGACGGTTTTTTCTATAAAGGAAAAGAAGTTGCTGTTGTAGGTGGTGGTGACACGGCTTTAGAAGAAGCTCTTTATTTAGCAAAAATATGTGCTAAAGTTTATCTTATTCACAGACGTGACACTTTCCGTTCAGCTCCAAACACTGTAGAGAGAGTAAAAAGAACTGCGAACATTGAGCTTGTACTTAACTCAGTGCCAGATGAAGTCTATGGCGACAAGATGGGTGTAAACGGTCTTAAAGTAAAAAATAGCGCTGGAGAAATTCGTGATATTGTTGTTCCTGGTGTTTTTACTTTTGTTGGAAATGATGTCAACAACCAAACACTTCTTCAAGAAGACGGAAACTTTTTATGTGACATGAACAGTGCCGGTGAGGTTATCGTAGATATAAGCATGAAAACTTCAGTACCAGGCCTTTTTGCAACTGGTGATATGCGTATTGCCGCTCCAAAACAAGTTGTAAGTGCAGCTGGTGATGGTGCTGTCGCAGCACTTCAAGCAATCACTTATGTGGATGAGCTTCTCAACCACTAATTTTTCCCTCTTTCTCTCTAGTATACCTACTAGAGAGCTTATCATTAATCAAAATACAACAAAACATTTGCTATCATTATTTCCACAAAAAAGATAATTTTTTTTCTTATTGGCTTACCTTAGTCTAAAGAAAAAGGCGCCTTCTGCCGAAGAATGTATGTTTTATGCCATTTCAAAGCATAAAATAAACCCAGTGTTGACGTAGGCAAAGGAGTTACTTCCTTTGTCGTTAAAATGAATGAGGGGGATTCCCTTCATTTTACAAAGTAAAATTAAGGAATATGAGATGATAAAAGTTGGTGTTTTTGGAGCAAGTGGAAGAGTTGGAAAATTACTTCTAGAAGATTTAAAAATAACTCCAAATATGAGTGTTAGTACAGTCTATGTGAGAAATGAACTGGATTTTTCCATTGACCCTTCTATTTTAGTTACAGCAGATATGAAGTCATTTTTAAGCGCGTGTGATGTTGTTATAGATTTTTCACTCCCGGAAGCTTGTGAAACGCTGCTTGAACAGGCCATCAAAACTCCAAAACCTTTAGTTATTGGAACTACGGGACTAAGCACTCATCAACTCAATCTTTTAAAAGAAGCAAGTGAGCTTATGCCTCTTCTTTATGCTACAAATATGTCTCTTGGTGTAGCGCTTTTAAACAAGTTGGTTTATCAGGCTTCAGCTGCTCTTGAAGGCTTTGATATAGAAATCGTAGAAATGCACCATAAACATAAAAAAGATGCTCCTAGCGGTACTGCACTTACTCTAAGTGAGTCTGCAGCAGC
>JAHJFL010000002.1 GCA_018824795.1 bacterium
GGCATAGAGCGTATCAAACGCAAGCGTTGACTTTCCACTTCCGCTAAGCCCAGTCATTACAACAAGTTTATTCTTTGGAATAGTTAAATTAATATTTTTTAAATTATTTTCTCTCGCACCTGTAATTATTATTACATCTTTGTTTTTCATTCAAACCCCTATAAAAATACTCTTTGCATCAAATATATGACTATTATAATATAAAAAAAGACCAATAATCTTCTTTGCAGCACGATATTAACTCTATCTTTTAATAAAATACCAATATAAACCCCAAGTAAAGAGGCTATTGCAATAGGAAGACCTTTTTCATAATCTATATGTCCTGCAGTAGCATGTGAAATGAATCCGGCGACAGAAGAGAATACAACAAAAAAAAGACCAGCTGAAATTGCCGTTTTTAATGGAACATAAAAATATCCCACTAAAATAGGTACAAGAATAATACTTCCTCCGACACCTATAGCAATACTAACTGCACCTAAAAAGAAACCTAAAACAAAAAGTAGAACTTTATTTACTTCTCGCTGCGTTTGATGTTCTTTAGTCTTAAAAAACAGTCTTAGTAAAGCAAAAATGGCAAAACTCAGGAATATCATTTCTAAAGTTTTATCATCAAAACTAGAAGTGATCGCACCGCTGAGCAAAGCACCTAAAAATCCACCCACCCCAATTGTAGCAACCATACTAATATTGAGTGTTCCATTCTTATGATTAAGATAACTCCCATAAAGAGAGCTAAATACCATCTGTAAAACAGACGTACCCATAGCTATTTTCGTTTCAAAACCAAGAAAAAGCAGTATAGGAACTAAAATTGTACCTCCGCCAACTCCAAAAAAACCAGATAAAAATCCAACCAAAGTACCAACAAAAATTAATTCGAACATGGACAACCTAAATATTTTTTTGAAATTCTACATTAATACGCCTTTGGTACAGTTGTATAATGCCTATCACAAGGATTTTAATTATACTTTGAGATTTCATAAAGTATAATCTTTTCAAATTAAAGGCATAAAATGTTAAAAACAATTCTTCAGGCGTGTGAAAATTTTTGTCTGCATCAAATTCGCCTTCCATACCAGATATGTGATGTTCAATCAAAAAAGAGAACACTTATTGCTTATATTGATATAAGCAGAGTTGATGGTGTAAACTATAGAGTTTATGTAGCCGCAGAACCGAGTTTTATGCAGAGAGTTTCAAAGCTTTTTTTAGAAGAAGATGAGAGCGATGAGGAGACTTTAATAGATATGATTTTAGAGACAAGTAACCTTATTATTGGAAGTGCAAAAGTGATTGCTCAAGAAAGTGGACAAAATGCTTATGTCATAAACACACCTCACTTTTTAAAAGTAGATATTTTTGATTTGGAGTACGATGAGGCCCGCGGCCTTAAAATAAACGATGACAAAATCATTATAGCTATCAAGGAATTAAATGGCTAAGAATAAATATAAGCATAAATATGGGCATGAAGACCCACAGTTTGATGCACAAAAAGAACTCTCTTGGATGAACTACTCCGGTCTTTTGGATATGGAAGTTGAATTCATCGCTGACCTTGGTGAAACTGAGCTTAGTGTTGCCGAAATTCTAAAACTGGAAAAAGGTTCCATAATAGACTTAAAAAAACCAGCCGGTGAAAGTGTAGAGTCTTATGTAAATGGACGCATACTAGGCAAAGGTGAAGTTATGGTTTATGAAAAAAACTTAGCTATCCGTCTTAATGAAGTTTTAGATTCCAGCGGTGTTTTATACCACCTTTCAAAAGAGAGACTATGATTAAAATAATACTTATTTTTTTATTGCCTATTTCAATATATGCATCAAAAATACTCAGTTACAATATTTATGACAGAACAGATAGAGCTGATGTTATGATTACCTTCGACACACCTTATGACGGCGTCATAAAGCAGAGCCTTAGTAACTCAAATATCATCATAAAACTTTATGGTGCAACTGTTGAGTCTCCTAAAGTTAAAAAACTAACATCTCAATACCTTTACTCTGTCAGTATTACACAAATGTCAGATTATGTTCAGATAGTGGCTTCCATTGCTTCTTCTGTAAAGCTGATTGCTTCAAAGACTTCTGATGCTTATGGCCTGAGACTTCGTTTTGCAACAGGCGTACAAGATGCACAAACAAATGTTCCAAATATAGATGTTGAAGAGAACCCTCTGTCGCAATTGCCTACAAAAAAAGATGATGCACTGAGTGACAATTACTATATTGTCATTATTATTTTAGTGCTTGGGATTCTAATTTTATTTTTCATTAAACAAAGAATGACCAATACAACACAACAAAAACCCCAAAATTCATGGCTTTTTAATGCAAATAACCATGACGAAGAGTTGCCGAGCATTCAGCCAATAACTACTCCAAAAAGTGATACCAGCCCCAATAACATTAAGATGAGTAGTGATGTCTCCATCAGATTTCAGAAATCTATTGATTCAGAGAACAGTGTTGTAATGCTTGATTTTGCAGACCAGAGTTACTTGGTTTTAATGGGAAAAGGCAATATTTTATTAGATAAATTTACAGATAACAAGCCTATTAATCAAGATGATTTTGAAAGTATACTTAAAAACAGGCACCAAGAACTAGATGATTTTCTTAGAGTACAAAGACATGAACCAAAAGAACCTCTTCAGGCTTATAAAGAGCGCGCAGCTTCAATGATATACAGTAATGAGTCATAAGAAGGCCTTGCCTTCTTATACTGATGCCTCAAACTTTTCTTTTAAAAACTTTTCAATTACTTTAATATTTTCCATACTTAACTCATAAGATTTATCCATCATTTTACTAATATGATATACCTCAGTAACAGTAATTCCAAATGGGTCTTTCTTCTCTTTCACAACTTCATTTTCATCATTAAATGAATAAAGGTAAAGAATTTTTCGCGTTTTTTGAATATAGTATGTTAAGACTATTTCATCACTGTGTTTTTTTTCTAAAGCAACCACAACCATTTGCTCACCGTTGCATTCATTTTCACTCAATTTAAGCAGCTCTTTTAAATCTCTTATATTCATATAACCTATATAAAATTTATTATATAAATCATGATATCTTTGAATTTTGTAATTCATTAAAAAGTTCATATCAATAACATACTTTTTATTTGCTCTTATGGTCTTTGTAATCCAAGACATAGTGTTATAGTATCTAAACGGATGAAGTTTTAAAGAACTTGCTTCTACAAGTTTTGCTGACTTTATTCTCTCTTTTGGACGAATTGGTCGTTGGTCTGTATCTGTTATATATTCCAATACGCTTTGAGCGGAGAACTCTTTAGTAATCCAAACTTTACAGTAAGATGGAAGCTGTTTAGTGCCAGTCGCACCATCATTTAATATAATAAGCGATTTTATCTCATATTGAGGAAAGATTATTTCAAGCAGAGCTTTTTTCTTTCGTAATCTTTTTCGAAGTTTTAAAACAGATTTGACAAGTGTCATCTCAACAAAGTAAAGCTCTTTATTTTTCGTGATGATAATGGCATCAAACTCACTTATTTCTCTACTTTTAGTTCTATAAACAATCTGCTGTTTTTCACTGATAGAGAGAGTATTTGCATGTGCTTTTTGCTTATTTTGATGAAAACCTTTAAGAATAAACTTCTCAATATCGTCATTTTTAACAGCGTATCTTAAAAGTTTTTCATAGGCATAATTTTCAAAAACTTCACCTTCAAAGGAACGAAAAGAACTTAAATAAGCAGGGTCTTCTTTGTCAATATTTTTACGAATAAGAGAGAGAAGATGTTTTGTATTGTATTTGTAGTGGTAGAGGTTATCTGAAATATCACTTTCGTCTAAAGACTGAATAGATTTGCTCATATCCAACATTATGAAACCATCTCATTATTTTGAAAAAAATCATCTAGTATTTTTCTGAACTCAGTTGGATTAGAGATTTTATTAACATCATTACGAAGGAGTGAAGCACCTCTATATCCTTTAGAATATGTATGCGTATGTTTTCTAAACATCGGGACACCGTGAGCACCATAAAATCCAATCATTTTATCAAAATGCTCCATGATAATTTCATGCTTAAGACTTTGTTCGACAAATTCATTTCCGGTTCTTAATTGACTAAAAATCCAAGGTGCTCCAACGGCTCCTCGTCCTATCATCACTCCATCTGCTCCAGTATGTTCCAGTACCCATTTAGCCTTCGCATACGAGTCTATATCTCCATTTGCAATAACAGGTATAGAGATGGCGTTTTTAATCTCTGCAATGGCATCATAATCAACAGCAGCTTTAAATTTTCCTGCACGAGTTCTTCCATGAACGGCTAGAAAATCAGCACCACTGTCTTCAACCATTTTTGCAATATCAATATGATTTTTTTTCTCAAAACCAAGTCTTATTTTTACACTTGTTAATTTTTTATTGGATGTATTTTTGATTGTTTTAATTATCTCACCCATTAGAGGAAGATTTAACAGAAGAGAGCTTCCACTTCCATGTCCTACAACTTTCGGAACAGGACAACCGCAGTTAAGATCGATAATATCAATACCGGACTGCTCATTTAAAATCTCTACAGCACGTTTTATTACATCTACTTCAGCACCGGCAATTTGTACTGAGTAAGGGTCTTCAATAGGTGATTTTTCTATCATATGAAAAGTTTTTTCGGAGCCATGCACGAGAGCATTGGAGCTAAGCATTTCACTTACTGTCAAATCAGCTCCAAATTTTTTAACGACACTTCTAAAAGGCAAATCTGTATATCCTGCTAAAGGAGCAAGAACATATATTGGCTTGTCGAAAGAGAGTGTATCTAGCATCTATATAAACAAGCTGATATCAAAATTTTTATTGCATTGCTTGAGGGCACTATATGCTTTAAAATTTATAAATTCATCAGGTTGAGAATTTTGAAGTATTTCTACTGTCGGCTCTAGCATTTCTAAGTCAAAAAGAGTGAAAAGATAAGCTTCCATCACTTCTTCATTTTCATCGGAAAGAGTTTCAAAAAGTTTAATTCTTTGCTCTGGAGAGAATCCATTAGAAAGAGCTTTAGAAATATCTATATAGTCTTTAGCATTCAATTCAAGAGTTTGAAACATAGCTATCAGTGTTTCATTAGATACTTCTAATCTATTTTCAACGGTATTTACTCTATATAAAATTTCAAAAAGAGATTTTTTATTTAAAAATTGTTTATATTTTTCAATTGCATAAAGCGGAGAATTTTTCACAAAGTCAACATAAGCATCTTCACATAATTCTTTGTCATAAACATCAGATTTACTTAAAATTTTCTCAGCATTTAGAACGCCTTTGATATACTTATTTCTATTATTTACAGCAACAAGTTTATTGTTTGACTTAAGACCATAAGGCTTAAGCTCTACGACTTCTCCACTATTAAGCTCATCAATAATTTTTAAAACTTGATTTAATTTTTTATTTTCTGTATTTGCATCAAGATCTGGAGTTGGCAAAAAAAGAGAATTATGTACAATAGCCCCAAGAAGTTTGTACCTTGGTGTTTTGTACGTGTATACTTTATCGTTTTTACCTAAATAAGAATCTATAATCGAATCCATTATTTTTTCATAATCTTTTTCATACTTTCTAGCTTTTAAAGTTCCCATAAAAGAGTAAAAAAATATATGAAATACACTCAAAAGATAGAATATAACTAGTGGCACAACCACCCATAAAGCAATAGAGAATGATGGTAAAGGTATTCCAAACAAATCTAAACCTAGACTTTCTTGCGTTACATAGGCATAAACATACCATCCTATTAATGTAAAGAAAATAAGTGATGCTATCGTATATCTTTTTATGTACATAATAATCCTTTTATTTAGTTTTTTCTACAATTTCACGGCAATCTATACAATAAATTGCATGTGGTTTAACTTTTAAACGCTGAAATCCTATGTCGTCTTCGCACATTTCACAAATTCCATACTCTTTGCTTGCAATTTTTCCAAGTGCAACAGTAATCTCTCTCAACTCTTTTTCTTGTTGCTGCACAATGGCACCTTCAATCATAGAGCTGTTATTAGCCGAAGCATAATCGCCCTCATCATTTAACTCTAATGAGTTAAGTTGTCTTATCTCTTCATTAACACCTGAAATATTTTTAATTATTTGAACTTTACGGCCCTCTAAAATCTCTTTAAAGTAGTTTAACTCACTTGCTTGCAATCTTCTTCCTTACTTGTGATATGGGTGGTTACTTAAAATGGAAAAACCTCTATAAATCTGCTCTAGCAAAACAGCTTTTGCTATCTTATGACTCATAGTAATATTTCCTAAACTTATAACAATGTCGCTCTTTTTTAAAAAAGCATCCTCAAAGCCATAGGCTCCGCCTATGAAAAATTTAATTGACATTCTATCATTTAATAGCTTACTAAAATCAAAACTGTCGATTAATTTTCCATCAGGATGTAAAGTAATTGAGTAATCACTCCCTATGTAAGCATCTAAAGCCCTCGTATACGCCTGCTTTGAGGCTTCTGGTGAAATAGTGTGTGATTTTGCTACATCTTTTGGAAAAAGCTCAATATCCTCCACTTTTGCAAAGCGTGAAATCATTTTTATCAAGTCTTTATAGAGCGGATCGTAAATACTTTTTTCTTTTTTTGCTATTGAAATAATATCTATCTTCATTTATAAGAGTCCACTTCCAATAACATGATACGTTACATTTGTAAAATAATCACTTTTTTTAACACCACCAATAGCAGCGACATAATGTTTTGATTTTAAAGCAATCACATCAAGTGAATCTCCAAGAACGGTACTAATATTTTTTTTAGTATCTGTAGTTCTGAATGCACCTAAGCCAATATAATTTAAATCCATCTCATTTGCCAAAGTTACTTCTTCTTCATTATGTGTAGATATGCCTAAAATTTTATCTGCGCTTACAACACTTCTAATGATTTTAACAGCCTTGAGCACATCTGCATCAACACTTTTGAGATCTTCTTGACCTAAATGAACACCATCGCAGAACTCTATAAGTTCATACTTGTCATTTACAATTAAAAAACCATCATACATTTTTCTAATCTTTATAAGCTGCTGTTTTATAAAAGAGACATCCGCAGTTTTATTTCTATATTGAATAATCTCTGCAGCATTGGCCTTTGCAAGGTTGACATATTCTTCTAATGATATGCCTTTATCATCAAGCATATCTTGATCACAAAGTGCATAAAGTCTCATACTAAACTTTTAAGAATTTAAGGAGATCTGAAAGGGTTTTCTTAAGATGATTTCTATTGACAATCATATCTATAGAGCCTTTTTCAAGTAAAAACTCTGCGCGTTGAAAACCATCTGGTAAAGCAGAACCTATTGTCTGCTCAATTACTCTTTGCCCAGCAAAACCAACAAGGGCTCCGGGTTCAGCAATAATAATATCTCCAAGTGTCGCAAAAGATGCAGAAACGCCACCCATTGTCGGATCAGTTAAAACAGAGATGTATAATAGATTATGTTTTGCAAGCTTTGCGAGTGCCGCAGATGTTTTACTCATCTGCAAAAGAGAAAAAGTGCTCTCTTGCATTCTGGCACCGCCACTTGCACTTAAAATAATAAGACCTTCTTTATTCTCTATAGCACGATTAACCGCTCTAACAATTTTTTCACCCTCCACAGAACCAAGGGAACCACCCATGAAACCAAAGTCAAAAATAACTATTTGAGCACTTATTCCATTCATTATAATCGAGCCACTTACTACTGAAGATTTTCTACCCGTTTTAGCAAAACCTTCTTCAACTCTTTTTACGTATGCTTTGCTATCAACAAACTTTAGTGGGTCAACCGGAGCAAGATTAGCGTCATATTCAACAAATGTTCCCTCATCGGCTAAAAGTTCTATTCTCTCTTTTACACCAATTCTAAGGTGAAATCCACATTTAGGGCAAACATAATTCTGGTGTTCAACTTCCTTGTAAAACATTAATGCATTACATGCTTTACACTTTATCCAATGTGCCGGAGTTTCACTTTTTAGTGGTTGCTTATTGTCTTGGTTTCTTGAAAAAAGGCTTAATAAATTCAATAATTGTTCCTTATTATTATGATTGTAACCTCTTTGGAGGTTTTAGTAAAGTGAGATTATACCAAATTTATACTAAGTATTGGAATTATTTATTTTGAATAAGAGGGACTACCCATATAATATGGGTAGTATTTATATATGCTATTTGAGCAGAGAGTTGGAAATACTTCTTGCAGCTTCACGACCGTCATATGCTGCTGTTACAACTAAATCAGCACCTCTAAAACAGTCTCCACCAGCGTAAATACCCTTGGTAGTTGTTTCGTGAGTCGTTTCATTTATAGTGATGCCGCCCCACGTATTTGTTTCTATACCATTTTCTGCCAAGAAAGAAGGAACCGCAGGATCAAATCCTAGAGACATAATAACAACATCCGCTTTTACACGTGTTTCACTGCCTTTGATCTCTTCCATTTTTTGACGGCCACTTGCATCTTTTGCACCTAAAGTAGTTTTCACTATTTCAACTGCTATTGCTTTACCATTATCACCAAGAATAATCTCTTTTGGAGAAGCTAAGAAAGTAAAATCAACACCC
>JAHJFL010000110.1 GCA_018824795.1 bacterium
CAAACGCAGTAGGAAGTTCTGTTTGGCTCTTTGCATCTTTAAACACAACACTCTCTATCTGCTCCTGATAAACATCCGGCACATCATACAAAATTCCTCGCATATCCACATCAAAAACTCTGCCTTTTTCAGCCCTTAAGTTCCCACATGTTATGACGTCTATTTTTTCATTTTCTACATACACATCTATTTCTATTACCGCGTTTACAAGTGTTCTTGCTCTTGCATACGCTATTGTTTTGAGTATTGCGTCCATTATTCCTGCAAAAGAAAAAAGCCATGCCTTATAACTTCGAAGGAGTGTTTGCATTTTTTCTACATTTTCTTCTTCGTTTTTTGTTTTATAGACTTCAGTAGGTGCTAAATCCATCTCTTGGACCAGCATCATCGATTGGGCAATATGCCACACTACCTGCTCATATATCTCTTCATCTTTACGTGCTTTCATTCGCTCGATATGTTGCAGCAACTCTTGCATTTTAGAGTTTGCCACCTCTTGGGCAGTATCTAGTGCATCACAAGTAGCCGCTACATCCAGAAAAAGAGCCTTAACCTCTTCGAGTAACTCTGAAATATACAGAACAATATCATCTATATTTTTCCATGTTCTGTTTTTACAAAAATCCAGCTCTTTTTTTTGCATTTTTTCTAATCTAAGAGGCTTCTTTACACTATTTTTATTCACACATAAAGTTAGTGCTTCACTAAACGCTATCTCTTTAGCTCCTAAAATACTTGCTCCGCCTTGTGTCGCGTTTATTGTTAACATATCATCTTTGATATCTGCCAAATCTTTTTCAAAAAAATTGCGAAACATTGTCCAGTTGTGGTTAGTACGCACTGTTGTCCCGCCCCATCCTTTTACCCAGACATCGCTTTCTTTAACTTTTACATCATCTTCACCGAATACATGCCCTTTGGCATGAGAGGTCCCATCTTCAGCATACGCCAAATCTTGCCCTATCAAAATACAGTTTTTAAATCTTGAATAATATATAAGCTCAAATGCCATATTTGCAGCACTTGACCCTATGCCAAGGTAGCCCCATTCTTTTGGTCCGGTTGCAATCATATAGCCAAGAGGACGCAAACTCATGGTTACAGTGCCGCCCTTTGGACTTTTTACCACATCTTGATGTTGCAGTGAACTTAATACAGTTACAACGTCTTCATAAGCTTCTCTGGGTACTTGTTGAAAAAAGCGTGCACTCTCCTTTACCCGTTCCATAGAAACAACTACATCAGGCTTAATTCCTGCTTGATATAAAACTGGAAAACTCGCATCAACTGCGATAATTCTTACATATGGAGCTATCTCTTTTAAAAGGGGAAGTTGTTTTGTGAGGGATGGTCCCGTAGAGACTAAAATAGCTGTATCTGTTGTATTTAATTTATTAAGCAACTCCAACAATGGTGGAGTATCTAACAAAACAGGGAGATTTACTATATGCTGTTTTAGTCCAATGAGTGCGTCAGTTGTGTCATTCCCTACACTATTTATAGCATGGTATAAAGCCTCTAGGAACATTTGATTTGTATGCTGAATATGGTCATGATGTGTCTTCTCGTAATAAGAGGTATTCACATGCATGTCATATACTCTCACATAACGCTGCTCATCAAGCGTTTGGAATAAAGTAAGAATATTTGGAAAGTTCACATCAGTTGCAGATAAAAGAACCAATCTGCCGGATTCCAGTTCTTGAGAAAAATCCACCATATGTAAAACTACATAAGCCAATTCCATCTCAGGCTCTATAACAACTATTCTTTTTAACTGTCTGTTTTCTAGTAAATGTTTGAGCAATATCCCATTGCCTAATCCATACATATATAAGTATGGATACTGCTCAAACATTTTGAGGTACTCTGCATCATCTACTATACTTTGCGCCGGAGTGTTTTCATACAGAGGTGTAAAATTTTTTGTATTTACAAAATTTAAAGTCGAAACATCATTTTCATCCATAAAAATCTCAAAATCTGTAACTTCTCCAACCCTGGAGAGCTGATTTGCAAAATTTAGATTTTTAGTAGTAATTGCGGATAAATTAATTTGAAAAAATGACATAAGAACCTTTGCGTTTAAAATACAATTATAAGAACAGATTTTATGTGATGTACAGCAAAATGCATACCATACAGAAGAAGTCTAAGAGAAATAAAAAAAGGCCGGTGAGAAAATCTCACCGGCCTAAAGAAAGCTAAAGATTATAACTATTGTAATAATCTTAAAACATTTTCTAAAGAAACATGCTCGCAGCTTACGCTGCTTCACCGATTGTTACTATTGTAACAATCTCAACACGTTTTGTTGAACTGCGTTTGCTTGACTCATTGCATAACTTCCAGATTGAGCTAGGATGTTAGCTTTTGCAAAGTTTGCAGATTCTTGAGCAAAGTCAACGTCACGGATTTGAGATTCCGCTGCTTTAACATTTACTTGAGTTACTGAAATATTATTTACAGTAGCAACAAATTGATTTTGAACAGAACCAATGTCCGCACGAACACTGTCAAGTTTTTCTTGAGCAGATTGAGCAATTTTCATCATCGCCTGTGCACCAGCATAAGTAGTAACACCAGCACCTAAATCGTCTGCATTACCTATTACGTTTGTATTTGCAAACGCACCCATTGCTTTAGCGTCAGCGTTAGTTATAGCACCCATCATATCACGAAGACTTAAACTTGCTGTATTTGTAGTTGTTGCATAATTAACACCAGCAAATGACATTTGGATATCAGCAGCACCTGCAGCAGTTAAAGTTAAACGACCAGCGTACGTACCATCTGTCAATTTTGCATCACTTGTCAAACCAGTTGCAATGATTGCTCTACCGTCAGTTGAAGTTAGTTCTAAACGGCCCCTAGCATCAACGCTTGCTACAACCCCTGTTGTCTCTTTATGCTGATTAATTGCATCAACAAGAACACCATTTTTATCATTTAGTTCTATAGAAAGTCCAGCAGCAGCAACTGTAGTTCCATTAATTACGATTGCAGCAGCTGTACCAGTTCCTGTAGTAGACGCGATCGATGCAGTACCAGTCTGTGTTAAACTCCAGCTCGCAGAAACACCCGTTTCATTTGTACTTTTATTGATTACTTCCGCCAATACACCAATACCAGTACCTGCAGTTGATCCAATTTTTACAGATTCAAGAACAAGAGTACTTCCATCTGCTTTTGTAAAAGTAGCTGTTGATGTACCTGTACTTGTTAACATGTCACTTGTTTCAAAACGAGTGTGACCAATTTTATCTGAAGATGTAGCACCAATCGTCATACCGATTGTTTCATTGCTATAAGCACCTACTTGGAAAGATGCATTTGTGAATGAACCAGAAAGTAAACTTTTACCATTGTAAGAAGTTTG
>JAHJFL010000111.1 GCA_018824795.1 bacterium
AAATAAGCATCTCTATCAGGGCGTTGGAGTGTATAGTCATTATGAAAAATCTGCTTTTATAATTGAACCATTTTTTGCATACAAAGACCTCCTTTATGACGAAACAGCCCCTGGAGAACTCTCCTACCACTATGGAGCACGTACTTATGATAGCAGTGTCGGCTTTATTTATGATGTAACCTATACAAAAACTAAAGGTACTTCTGGTGAGAACAATATTGATGCGTATGCTTATGCAGCAAAAATTGGTTATCAGTTCGACACTCCATACAATACACAGTTTACTGTAGGAAAGCTTTATGCCTCAGGGGATAAAGACCCTACTGACAATATCAAAGAAACCTATACTGCACCCTTTGGAAGTATGACCGGCCCTAACTACGGTCGTATGGACATTATGGTTTGGTCAAATATGAAAGACTACCAAACAATGCTCTCTTTTAATCCGACAAAAGATTTTTTCATTAAGGCTGCGTTTCATAGATTTGAACTTGCAGAAGCTACTGATAAATGGTATACCTTTGGATATGCAAATAAACCAGGAAATACCTATACACATATTGGTGATGAATATGACCTTACTGTGAAGTATAAAGCAAGTAAAAATCTTGACCTTACAGCAATTGCGACTTATTTAAACGCAGGTGATTTTATTACAAAAAATGAGATTGCACAAAATGATGCAACAAAACTATTTTTACAGTTTAAATATAAATTTTCAACAAAGAAATAGAGTCTGAAAAGTTTTTAGAGAGAGAACATCAAGAAAAATTCTTGATGTTAAAGAGAGTCTAAATATTAAAGACGTGCGTAGTTTACACTAATACAAGCTTCAAGAGCTGCTAATTCGCTTAATGTTTGATCACTCACGGCATTATCTACAAGAATAATTGCCAATGCTTCAGATTTATCATTTCTCGCCAATGAGAAGTCAGCGATATTAACATTGTTTTTACCAAGAGTTGTTCCAATACTTCCAATAACACCTGGGACATCGCTATTTTTAAATAAAATCATGTCACCTTTTAATGCTACTTCAATATCAAAACCATCAATCGCAACGATACGTTTTACATTATCATCAAAGATTGTAGCACTAATACTTGTAACACCCTCAGCAGTTGTAAGTTTTACAGTAATAACGTTTTTGAATACAGAAGAGTCAGCTAAAGCTTCTGATTCTATAGTTATTCCTTTTTCTTTTGCAACAAACTCTGCGTTTACATAGTTAATTGTATCTTCAGAGTTTTGGCTCATTGCACCAACAGCAACAAAAGTAGAAAGAGAGTCAACATAATTTGATATATCACCCTGCCCGCTTACTTTTATAGCTACGATTTGAGACTTATTAATCTGAGATGCTAAGAAACCAATTTTTTGTCCCATTTCTAAGAATGGTTTTACATATGGTGGTATTTTACTCTCATCGATAGGTAAGTTCATTGCATGTGCAAATGAGATACCTTTTGCTGCTTCTATTGCGTTTTGTGCCGCTTGAACACCAATGTTGTACTGAGACTCAAATGTATTTGCACCTAAGTGTGGAGAAACCGTTACATTATCTAAGTCAAGTAATGGGTGATCTGTTGCTGGCTCTTTGTTAAATACATCTATACCTGCAAAACGGATTTTACCAGATGTAAGACCATTATAAAGTGCTTCTTCATTGTAAAGACCGCCACGAGCACAGTTAATCAATACAACACCGTCTTTCATTTTAGCAATTTCTGCTTCATTGATCATGCCGACTGTTTCTTGATTTTTTGGTGTGTGGATAGTAATAATGTCACACGCTAAGATATCGTCAAAGTTTTTCGTGTATGTCATATCGCAATCTGTAACTTTTGATGGATGAATATATGGATCGTATGCAACAATTTCCATTTCAAAAGATTTTGCACGTTTTGCAACACGAGAGCCTATGTTACCAAAACCGATAACACCAAGTTTTTTACCTTTAAGCTCATAACCATACCATTTTTCACGCTTCCAAACTCTATCAAGTTTTAAGTGGTTGTGAGAATATGGGAACATTCTCATACATGAAAGCATATGTGTCATAGTAAGTTCAACTGCAGCTATTGTGTTTGCAGTTGGCACATTCATGACAATGATACCTTCTTTAGAACAGCCGTCAATATCTACGTTGTCTACACCTACACCTGCACGAACAATTGCTTTCATGTTTTTTGCATGTGCAATAAAGCTTGCATCTACATCAGTAGAACTTCTTGTAATTGCTACATCAGCCTGCTCAATAATGTCTAAAAGTTTTACTTTATCTTCATCTGCTGCCATGATAAAATTAATGTTCTTATCATTACGAAGCATCTCTAAACCGGCTTCATGTATATGGTCACAAACAACTATAGTATGTTTTTTCATTCTTTTTCCTCTTTGTATGGCTTAATGGTCGCCGTAATTTGATAGTTTTTTAGTACTTTCACTAAAGAATTTAATTTATTTACATCTTGTGAATAAATAAGTAATGCTATGGCGTCTTTATCTTTTTTTAAATAATATTTTAAAGCGTGTCTTCTTAGCTCCTCTTTTAAACAAAAAAGCTGATAAGGGTCTAAAAGTGAAGCTGAAAGCTCATATGTAATAGTAATAGCATTAACTATTTTTTCATTCAAATCTAATGTAACATACACCTCATTAACGGGGTAGAAATAGCCCAATCTTTGAGTTTGTGAAAAATGATCTAACCAAATATTCTTTGGCTTTTCTGAAATAACTTCATTCGATAGTACGAGAGGCTTTGATTCTTTTTGCTCTTGTAAAGAGTTGATTGAAATTAAAAAAAAGATGATAAAAATGGCCACTCCAATCGCAAGAAGAGGAGTAAACCATCTTAAAATCTTTTGCATTCTAAAGATTACTTAAATTTATCTTTTATTAAATCACCCAAAGAGTGTGATTCATTGTCATTGATCTCTTCAAGCATTGCCTGATTTTTAATGTAATCTAGTTTTTTCACAGATAAACGAATACGATCTTTACGAGTATCGATTACCGCGATTGCTGCTTCAATTTCTTGACCAACAGCAAGTTCTTCTTTTACAAGTGGTGCTAAATCTTCATCACGAATAAGTGCATCAACGCCATCTTCTAAAGATACGAATACACCGAACTCTTTAATGTCACGAATAGTACCAGTTACAATTGAGTTTGCTTTATGCGTTGCTGCAAAAGCATCAATTGGGCTCTCTAAAAGCGTTTTACGATTTAAAGAGATTTTTTGATCTTCTTCATTGATTTTTGCAATTTTAACTTCTACTTCGTCACCAGTTTTTAAAATGTCTTTACATTTTACATTTTTGTCCCAAGATACATCTTGATTATGTAAAAGACCTTCTACTCCAGCAATACGAACAAACGCACCAAAGTCAGTTAAAGATGTAACAGTTCCAGTCACAACATCACCTTCTTTGTAGTTTTTCATAAAATCATCAAATGGCTTCGCTAAAAGTTTTTTCAATGAAACACGAAGCTTATGCGTCTTAGGGTTTATTTCTATAACTTCAACGTCAATTTCTTGACCAACAGTTAAGTAATCAGCCGGGTTTTTAACATTTTTGTCCCATGAAATCTCAGAGATATGTAAGAAACCTTCTATATCATTTCCTAAGTCAACAAATACACCATATGCTTCAATATTTGAAACTGTTACTGTAATTGTATCGCCTTCATCTAATTCAGACTCAACTTCTGCCCAAGGGTCAGTGTTCACTGCTTTAATTGAAAGAGAAAGGTGACGCTTGTCTTTATCATAAGCAATTGCTTTAACAGCAACTACATCACCGTCTTTGTAAAGTTTAGATGGATTTACCGGGCCTTTGTAGCTTATTTCGTTGTAGTGAACTAAACCATCAACACCACCAACATCTACGAACATTCCGTAGCTAGTGATTTTTTTGATTACACCCTCAACAACTGTATCTTCAGCCATCAATTGATCGATAATCTCTTTTTTCTTTTTTCTTTCTTCATTGAAAAGTTTACGACGAGAAACAATGATTGAATTCTCTCCTTCGTCTATTTTTACAACCTGAGCTTTGATCTTACGACCAACAACCTCTTCATTGTCTTTAAACGCTGCTAATGAACGAGGCATAAAGAAAACTACATCGTCAGCTTCTACTACGTAACCACCACGATTTTTCTTCGTAATAATACCTTCGATAATTACATCTTCAAAGTTTTCTTTATTTGCATCAATAAAGTCAATAGTTTTTTGTTGCTCTAAAACCTTTTTGTATGAAATCTTAGGACGCTCGTTGTAGTATCCCATGATCATAACTTTGATTTTATCACCAGCACCAAATTTTAATACACCATCTTCACTGATTTCATCTAAACTAAGGATACCCTCTAGTTTATCACCAACACCAACGAGTGCTCTATTCTCATCTTCTTGGATCTCAACTATCTGACCCTCTACAATGCGACTTGTTTCTTGCTTTTTTTCGCTTGCAGCGAACATCTCTGCAAAACTTTCTTCTTCTTCAAATGATTCGTTATCGAACGCCATTACCTATCCTCTTGTTACATAAAAATTGTCGTGATTGTACCAAAAATATGATTATATTTCTATTAAATCTAGGGTAAAGTTCTAATAAATATAAAATTTGTTAATGATTTAGAATATAAAAGCTCTGAAAAAAGAGTTCTTAGTCATCAATATGCTCTTGAATAGCATTAATAACATTTTGTATTATCCAGTCAGGTGTAGAAGCTCCAGCGCTGATACCACAAAAATCTTTTTCTTTAAACCAAGAAAAATCCAGTTCTTTTTCATCCTCAATATGGTAGCTAAAAGGACAGTATTCTTGTGAAATGCTAAAAAGCTGTTTTGTATTTGATGAATTTTTTCCACCAATAATAATCATGACATCAGCTAGTTCTGCAATGTCTCTCACAGCTACCTGATTCTCAAAAGTTGCGTTACAGATGGTGTTAAAAACTCTCACCTCTTTATGTCGTGGAATCAGATAATTGACAATGGCCATATAGTCTTCAACTTTTCTTGTTGTCTGTGCAACCATAGCTATGCGTTCACC
>JAHJFL010000112.1 GCA_018824795.1 bacterium
CTAAGTTCATCGCGTGCCTGCTGAGAGAGTGAATCTAGATTGTATCTTTGCAGATGTCTTGGTGAGGAAAAAATTCTTTCCCACTGGACTGAGGCTTTCGTCCCCGCTTGAAGACCCAATTCGTTTGCAAGCTTTTCAATGTTTGAAGCATAAGTAGCTGTACTTGCAAGATATAAAAACAAAAGAGTACGTTTATATATGGGTGTCTCCTTAGTAAATCTAAATTGGAGAAAGATTTTATAATTGTTTTTGTTACAGTATTGTTAAGATAGGTTGAAAATTTATTATATTCAAAATCAGTGTAACTATTTAGAACCTTAATCACAGTTTAAGTAACTTTTTTGTACCATTGCGCTCTTAAAAACTATATAAGGATATGTCATGAAAAGAACATACCAACCTCACAATACACCGAGAAAAAGAACTCATGGTTTCAGATCTCGTATGGCTACAAAAAATGGTCGTCGTGTATTAAATCGTCGTCGTGCCAAAGGTCGTAAAAGATTGGCAGTTTAGGCGGATTTTATACGCTGAAGCTCCATAAAGAGTTTCAGTATATATATAAAAAGGGCAAAAATCAGCACTCTTCCAATGTTGTTCTTTTTTTTCTTCCTCAAAATGGAATTCGCAAAGTTGGATTTACAGCTACCAAAAAAATTGGCAATGCTGTTAAACGCAACCGCGCCAAAAGAAGGCTTCGAGCTCTCTTTTGTGAATATTCCAATACACTCATAGATGGAACATATATATTTGTTGCAAAACAATCTATTATAGAATCATCTTATGAGCAGATACACCTTGACTTCAAAAAAATCCTCTCAAAAGCAAATACATTTATGGAACGTGTTTCATGATTAGGACATTTTTACTTAAGCTTTTGTGGCTTTATCAGAAATTTTTTACGCTGATTGGTTTTGGAAGTTGTAGATACTACCCATCGTGTAGCGAATATGCACGTCTTCATTTCAAAAATAATTCAATTTCAAGTGCTTTTTACCACTCTTTAACTAGAATACTACGTTGTAATCAATTGTTCGACGGCGGTATAGAATATCCACTCTTAGATAAACTAATCACAAAGCCCAAAAAACTTGAGGTTGATTCTATAAAATATTGGTTGGTTCCAAATAAAAAAAACCGTTTTTACATTATAAAAAATTTTTCATACAAAGGGTAATTTGTGCTAGACAAAATGACACCAAATCAGAGACTGATAGTCGCAGTACTATTTTCAGTAATATTTTTCGTAGCTTATACAGCAATTTTTCCACCTAAACAAGAAACAGCTCTCGATGCAAACAAGAGTAAGAGTGTAGCTTTAAAAGATGCAACAGCAGACAATAGTGCAGCAATAATAGAAGCACAAGCAGGACATGTAATATCTGCGCAGGATAAAATGGCACAGAGTTCTTCAAGTGACATTGTTACAGTTACAAATCAAAAGTTTATACTCAAAATAGATACACTCGGGCGTATTTCTTCTAAAGAGTTGCGTCAAGAGAAGTTTAGAGATAAAGAGAACAATCATGCACAGCTTATTCCAACTTTTGGAACAAAACCTTTATATGTAAGATTTTTAGATGAAGAACTAAACAAAGAAGCTGCAACAGTTCCTTATACAGCGGACATGAGCGAAATAACTTTAGAAGGCGAAGCAAAAAAAGTAACGCTTACTCAGACACTTTCATCATTGACAGTGACTAAAGAGTTAACTTTTTTTGAAGACGGTCATTATGATGCAACTGTAAAAGTCTCTAAAGAAGTAAGATACTTTATTTATTTAGGACAACGTCCGGAAATCACAGAAAAAATGATGACGGTCTCGGGTGCTATGGTTTACACTGATGATGCAATAACTAATATTATTGAAGATGGGGATGCAGAAGGGCGAAAAACTTTTAGCGGTGTTGCACTTATCTCTGCGTTTGATCAATATTTTGCATCTATTATGTACGGTTTTTCAAAAGATACAAACATAATAGTAGAAAGAGATAAAAATAATAACCCAGTGACTTATTTTGAAGCACTACCTACTATGAATTTTAGCGGTTATGTAGGCGATAAAGATTTCAAAATTCTAAAAAATATTAATCCTGTTTTAACAAACGCGATAGAATACGGTTGGTTTACATTTGCCGCTAAACCACTCTTTTTACTTCTTTCATGGTTATATGGAATTTTTGGAAACTGGGGTTGGTCTATTGTTGCGCTGACTGCAATCATTAGAATCGTGCTTTATCCTTTGACATACAAAGGTATGGTTTCTATGCAGAAAATTAAAGAGATTGCACCAAGAATTAAAGAAGTTCAAGCAAGATATAAAGGCGATCCGCAACGTACAAATGCAGCGGTTATGGAGATGTATAAAAAACATGGAGCAAATCCACTTGGCGGATGTTTGCCGATGTTATTACAAATCCCTGTATTTTTTACAATCTACCGCGTTTTATTAAATGCAGTTGAGCTTCAGGGTGCAAGTTGGATTTTATGGATTAACGATCTTTCCCGCATGGACACGTACTATGTTTTACCTATTATAATGGGTGCTACTATGTATTATCAACAAAAACTTACTCCAAATAATTTTACAGATCCAATGCAAGAAAAAGTGTTTAAATTTTTACCAATCATTTTTACATTTTTCTTTATAACTTTTCCGGCAGGTCTAGTGCTTTACTGGATAGTAAATAATGTTTTTTCTATCACTCAGCAGTTTATAGTAAATCAGCAGTTTAAAAACGCTAAGGATGCAAGAGAAGCAATTGCAAAAGGTGCGGAGAAACACAATGATTAAAATCGAAGCATTAACACTCGAAGAGGCTTTTAAAAACGCAGCTTCCTCTTTAGAGTGTTCTGTTACAGAACTCAAGGTTGAGGTCGTACAGTACCCAAGTCGTGGGATGCTTGGGCTCTTTAAGAAAAATGCGATTATTGTTGCAACAACAAGCAAGCAAAAGCAGACACAAGAAATAGCACAATCTCAGCCAATACAAGAAAAAATAAAAACAGAAATAAAACAAGAAGAGAAAAAAGTAGAACGATCAGAACGACTAGAACGAAAAGTTGAAGTTCAAGAAACTCAAAAAAAAGAAGAAATAAAAAAATCGACAAACCAAAATTCTGTAAGAACACCTCCTCAAAAAAAGATACAAACATCTCAAGAAACACCATCAAAGAGCCATAAAATTATTAACGACACAATTATGCCGGCCTCATTTGTAAGTGATCAGGATGATTATGAAGATGATTTCGCAGATATTCATTATACAGCGGATTATGATGATGAGTATGATAATAATGACGAAATTCATGTCGATATGTCTGAGATTGCCAAAAATGTTGAAAAAGATATTAATAAACTTTTTGACCTCGCATGTTTTAGCATTGATAAAATAGATGTAAGTGTTTATGATGAAAATACACTTTTGGTAGAGTTTAGAGGGGAAGATGCTGCTTTACTGATAGGTAAAGAAGGTTATAGATATAAAGCACTTTCATATATGATTTTTAACTGGATAAACGCAAAGTACCAAATACAACTGCGTTTAGAAATAGCAGAATTTTTGAAAAATCAGGAAGAGTCGATTACGAGATACTTGGTTAATGTATGTGAAATAATCAACAAAGACGGTCGTGCACAAACAAAAATTCTTGACGGTGTTTTAATTCAGATAGCACTCAGAGAACTCAGAGAAAAGTACCCTGAAAAATATGTAGTTATCCGCTCAACGCGTGATGGACTCAAATACATTATCGTAAACGATTACCACACAAACTAAGTTATGTACGATGATACAATAGCCGCCATTGCAACAGCCAATGGCATCGGCTCCATAGCCATTATAAGACTCAGTGGTGATAAAGCTCTTTCAATTGCCAAAACACTTACTAAAAAAGAAAATCTAGCACCTCGTTATGCAACTCTCAGCACTATTTTTAATGCTCACAATGAACTTATAGATGAAGCCATAGTCATCTACTTTGCTGGACCGCATTCCTTTACAGCGGAGGATATTGTTGAGATTCAATGTCATGGCGGTTTTATAGTTGCGCAAAGCATACTCAAAGCCACCCTTGCAGCCGGAGCGAGATTGGCTAATCCCGGAGAGTTCAGTAAACGTGCGTTTTTTAACGGCCGAATTGATTTGAGTGAAGCAGAGGCAATTGCTCAGCTTATTGAAGCAAAAAGTGAAGATGCTGCTAAGATTTTAGCCTCTCAAATGAAAGGCTCACTCAAAGAGTACATTGAAAATATACGTGACGCTATCATCCATATTATTGCTTATTCTGAAGTGAGCATAGATTATGCTGAAGAAGATCTTCCTCTGGACTTGGTCGCTCAAATAGAGCAACAGCTTCAGGACTTGCATAAAAGCCTTGAGCGCACACTTATGGCTTCCAAGTCAAGAGAAGGGCTCATGCAGGGCTTTCGCGTTGCAATAGTCGGTAAACCAAATGTCGGCAAAAGTTCTTTGCTGAATTCTCTTTTAAATTATAACCGAGCAATTGTCAGTGAAATAGCTGGAACGACGAGAGATACCATAGAAGAGCAGGTTAAAATCGGAACGCATCTTATTCGTATTGTCGATACTGCGGGCATACGCGACGCAAGTGATGAAATCGAAAAAATCGGGATAGAACGCTCACTCGAAGCTATAGAATCTTCAGATATTGTGATAGCTCTTTTTGATGCTTCAAGAGAGCGAGACAGTGAAGATGAGAAGATTTTTTCTCTCATACATGAAAATGCAGAAGGCAAGAAAATTATTTTTGTAAAAAATAAAATAGATTTAGAAGAAAAGTTTGACGCTCATGAGATGTCTTTTGATTTGGAACTCAATACTAAAGATAGCGTTTTATCACTTATTGAGTCGCTCAAAAGCATTATGGACACTACAAACTCTTCAGATGAGATGATGCTTATCTCCCAAAGACAGATATCAGCTGTAGAGAACACTTTAAAAGCCATAGAAGAAGCTTACGAGCCACTGCAGATGCAAGAGTTGGAAATACTCTCTTTTCACCTTGGAGAGGCTGTTAAAGAGATGGCAAGTATTACAAGACCTTTTGAAAATGATGAGATGCTGGACAAAATGTTCGGCTCTTTTTGTTTGGGAAAATAGTCTTGAACTATATTGCAATAGATTTGGGGCTTAAACGAATAGGGATTGCCTACTCGGCACATCAAGATATTGTAACACCTCTCCCGGCCATTATTCGTAAAAACAGAGACCAGGCAGCAGCAGAAGTGAAAAAAGTTCTCAAAGAGTGGGAAGCTAAAGCTATTGTTGTGGGTGTTCCTCTTGGAGGAAGTTCTGAAGAAGAGATGAAACGCCGCATAGCACATTTTATGAATTTAGTTGCGTTTGAGGGTGATATTTTTTATCAGGACGAAGCCGGAAGTTCAGTTGAAGCCGAACATATGATGAAGGGTGAGATGAAATATCTGCGTGATGGCAGAATAGACTCAATCTCTGCGATGATTATTTTACAAAGATTTTTACGAACTCTCAAATAAGCAAAGGTAGTTTATTTGTATATAATGAGGATCAAATGTGCCTTGTATAGGTGATACGCACTTATAATTCAGCCCTAGAAAATTTTATTTCACATATTTAGCGATAAAATATGCTAGTATTTCACAACTATAAGTCATAGTCATTTGTTAAAATATAAGGGTATTATATATGAAATTAAGTCATCTTGTAAGTAGTGTTGTAGTATTAGTTGCGTTTAGCGCATGTTCAGATTCAAATTCTCCGGAGAAAGTTGCTACTTCTATGTGTGAACTTGCTAAAAAAGCAGATATTAAAGGAATGAAAGAACTTTCAACTCCAGAATTTGCAAAGCAGTTTACACAAATTGAAGAGTTATTTGCTGCCGCAACTGCAACAGAAGCTGGAAAAGCAGAATTAGCTAAACAAATTTCTGTTATGAGCGCTATTGATTGTAAAGCCAGTACAAAAATTACTGATGTTGATGAGAATACAAAAGAAGTTACAAACGCAGAGACAGCTCAAGAATTTAAACTTATTCTTGTAGAGGGTAAGTGGAAGGTTACTAATTAATATTATACACTCAAACGGGCTTCGCTCACTTGAGTGGCAAGGACAGAAGTGTCCTTTGCAAACCCCTAAAACTCTTTCTAATTAATGTGAAAGAGTTTTATTCTTCTGTGCTACTAAAGCATTTTTTAGACAAGCTTGAAAAATTCAGCTGCTTCAAGTTCATCGTCGGTTAAATTTTCTTTTTCATACAGGGTATCATCAGCCATCATCTCTTTTATCTTATTTTGGCAATATTCAAAAAGTATATTTTTTGCTTGTTCGTTATCTTTTATAAATCCAAGTCCACTAAACTGGTACGGACTCTCTTGCTCTATGCAAAGTAAAGTACCATCACATTTCTCTTCTATCTCTTCAACTAAACTTCTGTAATTAATACTAAACTCAGTAGCATGCCAGCCAATAGACTCCAAACCTTTGTCTGAAAATTCGCTGACGCCGTCGCCCGTTGTATCATCATAAGAGGCTCTTGGCGTGTTGATTCTGATAAGTTCTTGCCAATTTGAAAAAGCTTTGATAAGAACTCTGTCATCATCCTCAACAATTTGGTAATTTTTTCCTAAAATCTCTGCAATCGAAGGTGCAGCTTTTGGTGTAAGAATACCTGATTGAGCAGGTGCATGCTTGCCCTGAAAGACAAAAATTTCATTTGAAGCATATGGCTCATGCTTTATCTCTCCGGAGATTGTGATAGCAAACTCTTTGGATGTGTTTATTGCTTTGAGTAAATCCATTTTTTGTACGACTATTATCTCTTTGAAGAGGTTGAATTTTTTCATTTTTCATCCTAAATTTTCGTTTAATTTTCCCGTATTATAAAAGTTTTTGCTTTATTTTTGTATAATGCGACAAAATTTTTTAAGCTTTAAGCTTAATGTTATGTAAGGAAATAGAATGTCATTAAAAGTTTACTACGACAAAGATTGTAATATCGACCTAATCAAAAGCAAAAAAGTTGCGATGATAGGATTTGGTTCTCAAGGACACGCACACGCTGAAAACTTAAGAGATAGCGGTGTTGAAGTAATTATCGGTCTTCGTAAAGAGGGTTCTTCATGGGC
>JAHJFL010000113.1 GCA_018824795.1 bacterium
AGTGAAGAGAAAAAATCTTTATGTATCTTCTCAAATCTTTGAGGATTAAACGGAGCATCAAACGCCTCGATAATATGTCTATTATCGCCTTGAAGCTGTTTTAATGTTTCAAATGTTTCGTCATGAAAATTTTTATATTTTTTAAGTTCTGCACTCTCTTTTTTAAGCTCAATTCTCTGTTCTCTGTAATTTTTTCCCTCAGGAATTAAGACCAAGAAAGAGAAGAGCAGAACAAAGACCAAAAGAATGATAGATGTGACTATAAGATAAATATTTTGACGTGAAACACTAATTTTCATCTCCATTCTCCTCTTTTATCTCTTGATTTTTCCCATTAGACATATTAGTTTCATAGCTCTCATCTTCAATATAGTTTGTAGAAACAAATTTCAACCAGCCGTTTGGCTGTGGATAAAAACTGCTGTATGTTTTGTGAAAAATAGAACGCAAGGGTGCCTGAAGCATAAAATTATATACATCTTTGTTTGGGGTAATACCGGAAAGAACGAGTCCATTTTCAAGTAAAGAGGCTTCAGAAAGGGTAATTCTTTGAGGAATTAAGTCAAAAAGATTTGCGATAGAATCTTTTAAAACTGCGTTTTGTGTGTAAATTCTCTCACTTAAAAGTGCTTCTTTTTCTATAAAAACTATCTGCTCTTTCATACCCTCAATAGCAACACCAAAATCAAATCTTTTTTGAATGATCTCATCTTTCTCTTGAGAAAAACGCAGATCTTTATAGACTAAAAATGTATATGTTAAAAAAAGCATACCAAGAGTCATAATAAAAAAAGTCATTGTAATCTTAAGTTCTGCAGTAAAAATAGATTTTTTTCTAGGTTTTATATAGCTATATTTCATGAGTTCAACTCCGCTTTTGCCATTTCACAAACCTGCATAGCTAAATCTATTTTTCTTACATACACGCTCAAAAACATCTCTTCTTCAAGATACCCTTTAAGATCTGTACTTACGCCACAGCCATCTCCAATATAGACACTCTCAATAAATGTACCATTATACTTATCATCGCCGTAAAAACGTTTCACTGAACTTTGAATTAGTAAAAATCTCTGATAATCTTCATTCATTCCTGAAGATGTTTTCTGTTCAGGTGTATTAAGGTCAGCCTGATAAAACTCTTCTTCCAAATCTTTTGATTCAGAAAACTCATCTATCTCTTCAAGAGAATCCAAATCTTCAATATTTCCAAAATCATCCAAAGTATCTATATCATCTATTGCACTTATATCCTCAAGATCTATACCCTCATCCAAATCAAAATTCAAATCATTGGAATCTTCTTCATACACAAGAACTGCATCCTCATCTTTGTGGTTTCTCACATCAAGATGTTTTGCAAAAAGCAATTCTGAGTTATCAAAAATAGCTAAAGAGAGGTAATTTTCTTCTACTAAAACAAACATTGCTAAATGATTGTCTATTTTATCTTTGAAAAAATTGGCCAATAAAACAAAAGGCGAGAAAAGAAAATCTAAACCTACTCGTTTATAGTGCTTTTCAAGTGTATATAAGTCTGACTGAGAGGTAAAATAACTCCATTTTTCTTTAAAGCATCTATATTCAGAAGATGTCATATCATGATACTGTCCAATCTGGTTCTTAGAACAGGTTGGAATAGCGCCCTGAGACGAAGAGTTATCAAGAACAGATATATAATAATAAGGAGATTCACTGACATAAGAAGAGATAAACGCGAGCATTTTTTCATTAATAAATTTTGTATCAAAATTTTCTTCTACACTTTTGATGACATTTTTTTTAGAAAGCAACTCAATATATACGGTGCATGTAGCACGTTTGATTACAATATTTACAAATACTTTGAGGTATAAAGCTTCAAATAGTCTACTCAGCACTACTCACCCACTCCACAAAGAGGATGTGCTTTGTTGTAATTTTGTTGTTTCAATGCACTGCCTAATTTCGTATATATTTGCGTTGTAGCCATAGATGAGTGCCCAAGCAGCTCACTTACATCCACTATAGGCGCTCCACTGTTTAAAAGTGCCGTAGCGTACGAATGGCGAAGTTGATGGGGAGTAACTTTTAGGGCAACCCTCTTAAAGACTTTAGTAACGATATATCTTAGACTATTTTCGCTTAATTTTCCTCTATTTTTTTCAAAAAGAAATTTTTTTGGATTG
>JAHJFL010000017.1 GCA_018824795.1 bacterium
GGCATGGAAGTTATTCTTGTTGCTCCTCCGCAATTTTTGCCAAAAACGACACTTAGAACAACGAATAATATCAATGAAATAATAGACGAAGTCGATGCCATTATGAGTCTTCGCACACAAACAGAGAGACACTCTTCACAAAACTATGCTTCACTTAAAGATTATGCAAGTGATTTTTGTATTACAAGTGAGCTTGTGGGAGATAGGGACATTATTCTCTTGCATCCCGGGCCGGTTCATAGAAACATAGATATTTGTGACAAACTCCTTGCAGATGAGAGATGTAAGGTTTTAAGACAGGTAAGCAATGGTGTTTCTATTAGAATGGCAGTACTTAAAAAATTGATACATGACGTTTCATGATTTAAACACTCTTGGAAAACAAAGAGAGCCTTTTTTGTTCGTTAGTGACTTTAAAGCACAAAAGCTAGAAGTTTTCCTCTTAAAAGATTTAAAGAAAAATGACGTAGAATTTTGCATCAATGAAAATTACAGCTATGTAAAACATGAACACACGCTCATGAAAACGCCACTTGCGTTTGAGAGCTATAAAAAGAAATTTAACGCAGTTATAGAAAATATAAAAGCCGGAAATACCTACCTCTTAAATCTTACCCAAAGCACTCCTATTCAAACTTTACTGACTTTAAAAGAGATTTACTCTTTGGCAAATGCACATTATAAGCTGCGTTTCAAAGATGAATTTGTCTGTTTTTCACCTGAAAAATTTATACAGATAAGTGCAGATACAATTCATACCTACCCCATGAAAGGAACCATAAACGCAAGCATTCCAAATGCCAAAGAGAAAATTTTGAGTGATGAAAAAGAGATGGCTGAGCATGTTATGGTTGTTGATCTTTTGAGAAATGATCTCTCAATTGTTGCAAAAGATGTGAAAGTTGAAAAATTCCGTTATATCACACAGATAGAAGCGGGAGAAAAGAAACTGCTGCAAGTCAGTTCGCATATAAGCGGTTGCGTCGGAGATGATTGGCATGAGAGAATAGGCGATATCCTTCACTCCCTATTACCGGCCGGAAGTATAAGCGGGGCACCAAAAAAAAGTACTTTACAAATCATCGAAGAAGTTGAAGGGTATGATCGGGGTTTTTACAGTGGAGTTTTTGGCGTTTATGACGGGAAAAAACTTGATAGCGGTGTCATGATACGTTTTATAGAAAATACGCAGGATGGCTATATCTACAAAAGCGGTGGAGGAATCACCTTGGACAGTTGCGCTCAAGCAGAATATGATGAACTTTTAGATAAAGTTTATTTACCATAATAAGGATTGTAATTGATGAGAATTGGTAAATTCTTTACAAGCGGATGGATGCTTCATGAGTCTGAAGAAGATTTAAAAAGTAGATATCAGATGATTAATATTGCTTTGATTTTATCTGGTTTTGCATTTATTTTTGGAATAGTAATTAACACTATATCAGATAGGCTTAGTTTTGTATTATTCGAAAGTTTCTTGCTAATTATGAATGTGATGTTGTTTTTTTTATTGAGAAAAAATAAAGAGTGGTTTGAGAGTATTTCAGCAGTAATTACGGCACAGTGTACGTTATTAATGGTATTTATTATCTACAACAGTGAACCAACTCAGATGAAGTATACCTGGCTATTTACATATCCTATAGTACTTTTATATTTTCAAAAAAGAAGCAATGGAGTATATTGGTTTATATTTTTATTGTTAATGCTGATTACGGCTCCATTGCAAAGCTTTATAGAAGTGAAATACTCTTTATTCCAGGTAATGTATATATCTACAGTTTTAATAGTCGTGAGTGTTATTGTCTTTTTTTATCAATTTAAAATGAATGAAGCGAGAGATTTAATTTTAGAACAGCAAGAGAAGCTTCTTAACTTTAATGCAGAGCTTGAAAAACAGGTACATGATAAAACTGCCGAACTTGTAGAGGTAAACCTTTTACTTGAACAAAAAGTAAAATCAAAAATAGAAGAACTTATTCAAAAAGATAAAATACTCACTGTGCAGTCAAAACAGGCTGTAATGGGTGAAATGATTAGTATGATAGCGCATCAGTGGAGACAACCTCTCTCTACAATCACTTTGCAAATATCAAACCTTGAACTGAAAAGGCTTCTTGGAGAGAGTGTAAAAGAAGAAGAGATTAGTAAAACTTTAAGCGAAATAAGCGATACAATCATTTATCTCTCCGAAACAATAGATGATTTTAAAACCTACTTTCATCCAGATAAAGAGTTGGTGGAAATAGAAGTGCATGAGCTATTGGAAAAAGCGATAAATTTTGTACTTCCAAGGCTCAAGGATGGAAGTGCCAAGATTGTTGTTGAAAAAAATGAAAATATAATGCTCAAGACGTATATGAATGAATTACTTCAAGTCATCCTGAACCTTTTAAGTAATGCCATTGATGTTTTCTCAGAGTTGAAAAAAATAGACGGACAAATTATTTTGAATGTTGAAGGCGACGGGGAGAGTATTATTATCAACGTAATCGACAATGCTAAAGGGATTGATGAAGAAAATTTACCTCATATTTTTGAACCCTATTTTAGTACAAAAGGGAAAAATGGAACGGGGCTTGGTCTCTATATGAGCCAGATGATAATAGAAAAACAGTTCGGCGGGAGTATAGAGGTACAGACTTCAAGTACGGGCTCAACCTTTAGCGTAAAAATACCAAAAATTGTCTCTTAGAATGAGATACGCTTTGCATTTTGGTATGAGCCTTTCGCTTTTGCTAATCGGACAATACAGTTTACTTCTCGTTCTGCAGTTTGCTTTTATATTGAGCTTTATTAAGAGTAAAAATGTTTTGTACCTTTTTTACATTCCGTTGATGTTTTTTGCTTTATTGAAACTTTTTTCTTCTGCTTATTACCTTTTGTATTTTTTGAATTTGCTGTTTTTATACTCATTTTTGTACATATACAACCATCTGTTGAGTCTCAAAGAATTGGCTTTTTTTACTCTTTATATGATTTTTGTATATGGGATGTACCGCTATTTGGAAGAGGATATTTATACACTTTATATTAGCAGTGGCTTTGATGATAAAGTCAAGCATATTTTTGATGAGGTGGCTTTAATTCTGCTAGTTTTACATATTTTTATTTTCATGATATTGGGCTATAATAAACAAAAATTATTTAGGAAGCAGTATGTATATTGAAGAGTTGAAGTTTTCTTTGTGGGCTGATTTTATTGAGCGCGAGTATCTGGAAAACGAATTTAGAGAGTTAATTAACGAGGGTATTATAAACGGGGCTACTTCCAACCCGGCAATTTTTAAAAGCGCTATTTTAACTTCTCCTGCATATAAAGAACATATTAATGCCTTGGAAGGCAAATCTGCAAAAGAGAAATATGAAGCGCTGGCAATGTATGATATTACAAAAGCAGCAGACATTCTTATGCCATTGTATGAAGCCAAAGATGATGGTTATGTAAGCATAGAAGTAGATCCTTTTTTATGTAATGAAACTCGCGCTACGGTTGAAGAAGGGAAAAGACTCTATGAGACGATAGATAGAGAAAACGTGATGATTAAAGTGCCGGCGACAAAAGCCGGATATGCAGCTATGAGCGAACTTGTCGCAGAGGGCATTCCTGTAAACGCAACTCTTATTTTTTCAAAAGAACAGGCAATTTCGTGTGCTAAAGCATTTGAAGAGGGCATCAGGCAACATGGCAGCAAGGTTGATACTGTTATTAGTGTTTTTGTGAGCAGAGTTGATAGAGCCTTAGATGCAGAACTCGCAAAAAATGGTTTGCCTGTAGCTCTCAGCGGCATCTATAACAGTGCTGATATTTATAATAAAGTGAATGAAATGAAAGTCGAAGGCTGTCGTGTTTTATTCGCGAGCACAGGCGTTAAAGATGATTCTCTACCTGCTCATTATTATATAGAAAATCTTTTAGCATATAACAGTGTTAACACCGCACCAATAGAAACAATTAAAGCTTTTCATCAAAATGGACTAAAAGCCAAAGCCTTACCCATCCCAAATGAGATAATTCAAGAACATTTTGATAAGATTGCTGCAGTTGGCATAGATTTTGATGAGGTGTTGGATAAATTAGTTACAGATGGTTTAGAAGCATTTAAAGATGCATTTAAGGATATTTTGGAGGCATTATGAACGAAATAGATGTAAGTAAGTTAACGTTTGAACAGTTAAAGAAAATAAGATCCTATCTTAAAAAGATGATTGAAAATGGCGGAAGTGATTTACATGTTAAAGCAAACTCGGTAATTCGTGCCCGTATCAATGGGGATTTAGTGCAATTTTCGGGAGGGATTTTTTCAAAAGAAGATGCTCTGACTTTTTCAAAAGAACTTTTGAAAGGCAGATTTTCCGAATTTGTTGAAAAAAGAGAGATAGATTTGGTTTATCCTTTTGATGAAAAAAATCGTTTTCGTGTGAATGTATTTTTTCAAATGGATGGAGTTTCTGCAGTTTTTCGTGTCATTCCCGTAGATATTCCCTCATTTGATAAGCTGAATTTACCTGAAATAGTTCGAAGTTTTACTCAAAAAGAGAGAGGGCTTGTTCTTGTAACCGGAGTAACGGGAAGTGGAAAATCTACAACACTGGCGGCTTTGATTAATGAGATTAATATAACTAAAAAGAAGCATATCATAACAATTGAAGATCCTATTGAGTTTGTTCATAAAGATAGAGGCTGTATTATAAATCAACGTTCTGTAGGGCAGGATACGCTTTCATTTGGAACAGCATTACGTGCTTCCCTCCGTGAAGACCCGGATATTATTCTCGTAGGAGAGATGCGGGATAAAGAGACGATCAATCTTGCACTACATGCCGCAGATACAGGGCATTTAGTTTTTTCCACACTCCACACGATTGATGCTAAAGAGACAATTAACCGTATTATCGCGCAATTTCCGACAGAAGAACAAAACCGTGTACGTCTCTCTTTGGCAGGTGTTTTACAGGGGGTTGTTTCACAAAGACTTGTTCCCACAATTGCAGGGGGAAGACGTGCAGCGATGGAAGTTTTAGTTCGAACTCCGACAATTGAAAAGTTGATTATGGAAAATCGTGATTATGAAATTCGAGATGCAATAGAAAATGGGAAAGATCATTATAAATCTCAAAGTTTTGACCAATCCCTTTTAGATTTGTATGACGAAGGAATTATTAGCAAAGAGCAGGCTTTAGAGAATGCTACAAGTGCATCAGATTTAGCACTTAAAATAAGTGGCTTAACTAGCGGAAAAATTACAAATGCCACATCATCTGCTTTTGGAGTAAATACACATGAGGACTTTTTTGATTTAAAATAAATTTTTAAATCATATTAACAAAGTTTAAAGATTTTTTAGGTACAATTGCGCCTATTTTTCAATTAAGGATTTAAAATGTTAGAAGGTATAGTTAGAGAGAGTATTGGCAAAAAAGGCACAAAAGCGCTTCGCCGTGATGGTTATCTAATTGCAAACATTTACGGAAAAGGGCTTGAAAATATTCATGCTGCATTTAAACAAAATGAGTACATCCGTACTGTTCGCAATAAAGAGACCATAGCATTTGATATCAGCGTAGCTGGTAAAGTTATGAAAGTTGTCGCTCAGGCATACACATCACAACCAGTTACAGGAACACTTTTACATGTTGATTTAATGGTTGCACAACCAGGCGTTCTTACGCATTATCATGTTCCAGTAGTACCACAGGGAACTGCATTTGGTCTTAAAAATAAAGGTCTCGTGCATATTTCTAAGCCTCGTTTGAGAGTAAAATCTACAATTGAGAACCTTCCAAACGCTATTAACATAGATGTAACTAAAATGGATGTTGGTGATTCTAAATTAATTCGTGATTTAGCTAAAATCGAAAATGTTACATTTACAGATTCTGACCGTGTTGCAGTTCTGAGTGTAATTAAAGCTAAATAATTCATGCTTATCGTCGGACTGGGTAACCCTGGCCCGATGTATGAAAAAAATCGTCATAATATTGGATTTTTAATTATTGACGAACTTATAAAACGCAATTTTGCTGCAAAACTTTCCTCTTCCTCTTTTCAAGGTGAACTTTTCAAATTTTCAAATCATTTTTTATTAAAACCATTGACGTATATGAATCTCTCAGGCAATGCTATTGCTGCTGTGAAAAATTTCTATAAAGTTGAAGACGTTGTTGTAATACATGATGATTTAGATTTGCCATTTGGGGCAGTGCGGTTTAAAGAAGGCGGCGGACACGGCGGGCACAACGGGCTTAAGTCGACAGATGAAAAAATTTCAAGAAATTATATACGGGTAAGACTGGGAATAGGCAAGCCTGAACACAAAAGCGAAGTTGCTTCGTATGTTTTAAGTGATTTTAGCCAAGAAGAATCAAAACATTTAAATACTTGGATATCACATACATGCGAAGCTGTGGAGTTTTTGCTCTCTCATTCTATGGAAGATACCAGCTCCAAATATTCCATTAAAAATTTTCAGATAAAATAAAACTATGTTAGCTTTTAAATATATAGCGTTTCATTATCTGAAATATTTTTTTGTTATTCTTGTAGCGCTTGTGCTTTTTTTAGTTGGTTTTGACTACATGGAAAACGCAGAGCAGCTTTCACAGTCTGCAAACTTGACACTTATCTATCTGGTGTATAAATCTTTTTATGCCATAGACCTACTGCTGCCGCTTTCTCTTTTATTTGCCATGATAGCGACAAAAATTTATCTTATCCGCTCTAATGCACTGGTCTCTTTTTTCTCTTTAGGATATTCACGTATAGACGTTCTTCGTCCATTTTTGTTTGTCTCACTTGGGGTGACCATTCTCTTTGTTTCATTTCATTCACTCTCAAGTTTTTCAAGAGCAGATGAGTTTTCCAGAAATATCCGTAAACATTCCCAGTACTTAAGTCCGACTCGGGATCTTTTTTTTACCTACAAAGATAAGTATGTTTATTTTTCAAAAATGCTTCCTTTACAGGAAAAAGCGGAAGATATTAGAATATTTTCTGTTGTTAATAACTCACTCAAAGAAGTTGTTGTAGCTTCTTCAGCAATATATAGAGATGATTTTTGGCTTATTAAAGCGGCCGATATTATTAAAAAACCCGAAGATATGAGTTTTACATCACTGGGTATTACTGTAAGTGAAAATAACGATTTAAAAGTGCTGGGCGGGTTTAGACCAAAAATTCTTGACAGGGTCTATGAAGGTAAAGTAAATTTTACCATTCAGGACGCTTTTGACGCAATGACACTTCTCGAAGATCAAAAAATAGACACAAGAAGTATTAAAGGGGCACTCTATAAAATTTTTATATATCCATTTTTTGTCCCGTGTTTGGTAGTCATTATCTTCTTCTTCGTTCCTATAAGCGTAAGATTTTTAAATGTTTCACTCTTTAGTTTTTCTGCAATTTTGGCAACGCTGATGGTTTGGGGAGTACTCTACACTCTTATAGAACTCTCAAATAATAAAACAATCTCCGGCGAAGCGGGAATAGTCGCTCCTGTTGTGATTCTCTTTTTAATTGCCGCACGGCAAATAATACATTACCGCACTCATTTAAAGCTTACAAAAGTATAAAATACAGGGGCAAGATATGCACTTGTATCTCTTAGTATTCACTTTTTTATAACAAAAATATAAGCACATTTTGGATAGAATCATTCAAAAATATTTGGAAATTTTAATGATTAATTTTAAAGAATTGGCTGCAAAGTATAAAACACCGCTTTATGTCTATGATTTCGACTATATGAGTGCTCAGTATAATGAGCTAAAAGATGCGTTTAGAGCAAGAAAATCAATCCTTGCCTATGCGGTAAAAGCAAATTCAAACTTGAGTGTTGTGAGACATTTTGCAAAGCTTGGCGCTGGAGCAGACTGCGTTTCTATCGGGGAAGTGAGACGTGCTTTTTTGGCGGGTATTCCGGCATATAAAATTATCTTCTCAGGAGTGGGAAAAAATGATGATGA
>JAHJFL010000114.1 GCA_018824795.1 bacterium
AATTAGAGCAGGCTGGTTGTTCAGAGTAAGCACTTTAGGGTTAGATATTGCAGTGACATCTCCCTGCGTTTGAAGGAACTTTATCACTTCATTTAATGTTCCGCCAGCCTTAAAACTTACAAGACTTGCGGCACCGTTGATTGCATTTGCAGCAATCTCTGTTTCTGTGATATTAACTCCATTTGTACCATCTTCCCAAGTGGAAACATTTTTATTTTGAAGTTTGTGCACACTTAATTCTATATTTTGTAGTGCATAAATTTGTTTCCAATCAATACCGGTTGTTTTAGAATCTGAAAGTGTTACGCTTAATAATTGAACATCTATAAGTACTTGTAGTTGGACTTTGTCTTGTAGTTTTTTAAGATAATCTTCAAAACGTTTCATTTGTTTTGTTGTTGCTGTAATAGTAATAAGTCCAGCATTTTTATTAATGATTGGTGTTTGGGCGACATAAGTATCTTGAGGTCTGTTGAGAACTCTTTGAAATTCCAAGTCTAACTCTTCCCAAAATTTTACTTCATCAGAGCTTTCAATTTTTATACCAGATTGTGCACTAGATGGTTTCATTGCACCACTTTTACCTGCGGTACCACTTGAACTCATACCACTACTCATTCCCATTCCCGAAGCACCACCCATCATGCCTTGTTGATTTGATTGAGAGCTCAGAGTTATGTCAGTACTTCCTGTACCTTTTCTTTGAGAAAGAACATAGTCTATGTTAAAGACCTTTGTTGTCAAATAGGATATTTTAAGTACATTGTTTTCTAGAGTATAGGAAAGATTATTTTCATTCAAAACAATACTTAAAACTTCATCAATAGTAAGGTTCTTCAAGTGAGTTTTGTTAAGTTTAGTATTTAAAAACTCTTCAGCATGAGGATCTGTAACAATGATACTAAATTGGCATTCATCACTTAGTTGTTCAATGAATTCAATAATCTTAGTGTCTTTGGTAGAACTGATGCTGAAAAGTTCGTAAGAACAATCTGCAAAGGCACCGCCAGATAAAAGAAGAGCTAATATTGCTGAGTGAATTTTTCTATTAACGAGTTTCATTTTTAGTTCCTACTTGTTTTTAAATTTTAAATTTTGACTATTGCTTTGTGTGCTAAGCGTTAGTTTTGTTTTTTTACTTCTTAAATTAACAGATTTCGTGTTAATCGCCAGCAGTTTATAACCGTGAAGTGTATCCCCGACCTTATACCATTTTCCATTTATAAGCGCAGAATCATTCATAATGGCAGTTAGTCGCAGAGTAGGTGCAGTTTTTACTCCGCTTTTAAATACATATGAATTTGAGGCTGCCGTGTTACCCTTAGTGGTAGTTTCTACAGGCTTTTTTAAAAAAATAAAAGGATCACTGAGGGATGTAATGGCTGAACTACTTATACCTTCTCTCGGTGGCTTGATTGAATCTATCTGCTTATCAACCCACGCTAATTCGTTAGAGCTAAGCACAGATACTAAGGCAACAAAGCTGACTATTAGTATTTTTTTCATTAGTAGGTAATCCCCCAAACTGAGATAGATAAATCAGAGTTTAATCCATTTTCTGCTGTTATCTTAAAGTCATGTAGATCAACAACGAGATCACTTTGTTCAAGTGAATTGATAAAGCTTAGTGTATTTTTATAATCTGCAACAGATTTCACAGTAATATCAAGAACATGGCCAAAAGAGGCATTAGTTTGCGCAAGTTGATTTGTAAAATTTAAAATTTTAACATCAAACTTTTTTGCATTTGTTGAAATAGAGTGAAGATACTCCCCCCATGCTCTTTCATCATATATTAAAAAAGAGATGGCCTCAATTTTATTTTTGATATATGCATTATTATCTTTGTGCATAATCATTTCATTGTTTGCTTGAAAAGTTTCCGCCTCAAGTTGTGCTATTTTGGCTTCAGTATTATACTTGAGATATAAATTATCATTTTTAATATTTGTTTCTACAGCAATTATTTCTTTATTTTTTGTCTCAAAGTTTTCAAATGAACTTTCCCAAAAAAATAGATAAGAAATTGCGAATAAAATAGCAAATATCATAGCATAAGTCATATAAACATCTTTTTGACTTTTTTCTTTAAAACTGTGGTCTATTTGGTGTAGTAAATCTTCAATACCAGTTTTCATAGTAACTCAACCTTTAATTTACTAAAGTATTTTTTTGACTCTTCTTTATAAGATATTTCATGCAGTGAAAATTTAAAAACACCTTGGTGAACTTTAGTTAAATGTTCAACTAACTTTGTTATTTTTTTATCATTTTCTGAAACCAAGTTAAGAGTGAGTTCTTTTGCAGACTCTTTCTCATTATAAGAAAGTGCTTCGAGCCTTACTTCGTAATCATTTAAATCTTTTGTTAGAGTAGATAAAAGTTTTGCTTTCATAGGATAATTTGCTTTTACATCATGTATTTTTATCAAGGTATTTTTTTTA
>JAHJFL010000115.1 GCA_018824795.1 bacterium
AGCATTTGATTCTCTTGATGCATTTCTCATCTTTTGCGTCATCTCGTGTAAAAATCTCTTCAATGCCTGCTCACACATTTTTTGAGCCTCTTTTTCATACTCTTTTGGAATGTAACCATGTTCAATAGCTCTGGCACTCTCGTCTTTAGCAGATGCATAAGCTTTGAGATAAATCTCTTTTATCAGCGGTTCAATATCTAAAGTGTTTAGCCATTCAAAAAAATCTACCACAGCTCTACCTATAATACCATGCGCCATTTTTGCGGCATCTTCTCTAAGACTCAGATTTTCATCGACAATAACTTTTAAATCATCAATCACATACAAATGAATTTTTTCACTTTGCTCATGATGAATATCTCTAGGAAGTGCAAGGTCAAACCAGTATCTTTCAAAGTCACAGCTTTTAATCATTGCATCCGTAATAACCGGCTCATGTGAAGAAGTCGCAGTAAATAAGATATCAAACTCATTGACAGCCTCTGGAAGTTTTTCAAAATCTATTACCTTAGCACCACAGCTGTTTGCAAGTGCCTCGGCTTTGTGTTTTGTTCTGTTCATTATGTACACATCAACGCCAGCTGAGATGAGATGTTTTGCACTAATCTCAGACATCTCTCCAACTCCTATTACAAGAGCTTTTTTACCTGTAATCGTATTTGCGACTGATTTTAATTTTGCAACAGCCACACTCGCCATAGAAACAGGTTTAGAGGAGATATCTGTTGCGTTTCTTACTTTGGAAGCACAGGAAAAAGCGCTCTTTATTGCACGGGCAATTTTTTTTGCACTATAACCGTTATCGTAAGAAAATCTAAAAGCATCTTTAAGCTGACCGGCTATCTGCGTTTCACCTATAACCATAGAATCAAGTGAAGAAGCAACACTAAAAAGGTGGTGAACCGCTGTACTGTCATCAAAAATATCTGCACGTGCTTTAAGTTCTTCTATGCTGATTCCGGCACGATTGCTTAAGATTTCAAAAATAAATTTTGTAGCTTTTTCAATGTCGTTGCAAGAACAAAAAACTTCCATTCTATTACATGTAGAAATAAGCATAGCCTCGTTAATGACACTCGATGCAGTGAGTTTTTTAAGACAGCCATGCAAGTTCTTTTCATCCGGATAAGAGAGTTTTTCTCTAATCTCAATAGTGGAGTTTTTATGGGTAAAACTTATGTTTAAATAGTGCATTAGTAACTTCTTTTTATCATGGTTTCTAAAATTTCAATGAGAGCTTTATCTTCTGAAACTGCTGCCATAGCTTCTTGTGATAATTTTTTTGCCAACTCAAAAGATTGTAAAACGCAGTTATGTTGCTGCATTCTATCTTGTATCCACTGTGTTTGTTCTTTTGCTATTTTTTTTGCATGGTAAGAGAGCAATGTTTTTCTCTCTTCCTCATCTAGCTTTTGATACAAGTAGATATAAGGAAGTGTACATTTTCCCTCTACAAAATCATTCATAGCCGGTTTTCCGAGTGTTACTTCATCAGAAGTAATATCTAAAATATCATCAATTATTTGAAAAGAGAGCCCTAGATTTCTACCGTAAACGCCATGCTTTTGGACATCTTTGCCCGCTAATTTTGCGGCCGCCATAGCTGCTGCTTCTATAAGAGTAGCCGTTTTAAGGTAGAGCATATTGAGATATTTATCTTCATCACTGTTAAACACAGCTGCCATTTGAACATCTTGCATCTCTCCCTTGGAAAGTGCAGTAACTGACGAAGCAACAATTTTTGCCACTTCTTTGTCAAAACCGACAAGCTCCGTAAAAGCCTTTGAGTATAAAATATCTCCAAGCATAACGGCAGTTTTACTACCCTCAGTTGCATTTACAGATGAAACGCCGCGTCTTGTCATAGCCTCATCTATAACATCATCATGCAAAAGACTCGCAGCATGGATAAGTTCTACTATAGCTGCTAAAAGTGGAGCATCTACGGCATCTGGGGCTATTTTTAAAATCAGTTTTGCACGGAGTCTTTTGCCACCGCTAAGAGAAGAAAAAAGGCGTGTCACCTCATCGTAATCTATCTCTTGAATTAACCTTGCTATTTCACTCTCAACTCTTTGCATCATCTCTCTTTAGACATTATTTAAATACTTTAACTCTATCTGCAATTTCTCATCTGAGAGCAGAAGGTCAAAAACAGCTTCTTTTGTATCGTATTTAAACTCTTTAAATTTAACTAAAATATACGGCACATTATAATTATCAGAACCTCGAGGTTTGAGTTCAACCCGAAAACTCTGATTTTTATGATTTAAATTGAGAATATTTTGTCCTACAATCCTATCATAAGACCGGTGAATAACAAGGCCTTTATTGACATACAGTGTCCAGCGAAATTTAAAAAGTTTTTCTGTTTGGCCGTATTTTACAAGAATTTTTGTAAGTTCATCTTTTTTTAAAGAAATTTGCTTCACTTCTCTAAAATCATTTGCATATATGTTACTTATTCCAAAG
Source organism: bacterium (assembly GCA_018824795.1). The sequence goes on from JAHJFL010000115.1 coordinate 2,473, forward strand.
AAAAAAAGAATACAAAGCCCGATTACTATTTTCAATCTATTTTATCTTTCACATTATTTTTTCTATAAAGGTCTATTAATTCAAAAACTTTTGCATCTACTTGCATCTCTAAATCAAGCAGACTTAGAGGAAGCCCAAAAGCTTGAATCTTCACAAAATCTTTATATGTCACTAAAAGTGACTCTGCTTTGTCATGTTTTAAAATTTCTTCAAGTTCTGCTCTGCTAAAAGCGTAATGATCTTCAAAGTAATTTTTATTGACTACTGGAGGCAAGTATTTATCTAAACGTCCCGGTCTTGCAATCGCAGTTACAAGTGACATTTTATCACACTTGTCTTTAAGCTCCACTACTCTCTTAAAATCTACACTCTCTTGGAGGATTACAGACTTTTTAGAACTCCACGCTCTTTCTCTAAAAGGTCCTCCAGGCAGACAAGAGTTATTTTTACTTTTTACTTCTATAAGCAAATCAAGTTTTATTATGTCATGTTTTGAGTAAGCATCATCTAGAAAAATGAGTTTTGCACCCATCTCTTTAGCTTTAGTAATGGCTATTTTTCTATCTTCACTGACAATGACTATCGCGTTTGGCAATTTATGTGCGTAAATCATCGCTTCATCACCACTGATGTTGACATCACACAAAATATTCTCTTTATCTTTAACAACATAAAGACCTTTACTTGCTCTTCCATACCCGCGAAGAACAATTGCTACATCTTCATAATGGACTGCAAGTGCTGTTACAAGTGGCGTTTTACCACTTCCACCAACAGTAAGGTTTCCAACACTGACAATATCTACCCCAAAACTTAAGGGCTTTGCATTTTTAAAACGCAGGTAAACAATGAAACAGTAAAACCAACTCAGTGGAAGTAGAAGTAAGGAGAGAATTTTTTGTACGAAAGACGGGTTGTAGAAATACTCTTCAACCCAGAAAACGAAAGCTTTTTTCACACTCTTGTTTTAGCTATCTTTTTAATTTTTTCACATACAAACGCAACTTCTTTGTCGTCCATACTAGGATAAATAGGAAGCGATAAAACTTGCTGATAACTTCTGAGTGCAACCGGAAAATCATTTACTCTGAGTGAGTATTTTGATTTGTAGTACGTTAAAAGATGCAGTGGAATATAATGCAGACCTGTCTCTACTCCAGCATTACGAAGCTCAAGTGCAAAAGAGTCACGATTCTTATCTATTTTAATAACATACAATGAGTAAGGATGCTCATCCGTATTTACTTTTGGGATAGTAACATGGGCTACTCCACTAAGAGCTTCATTGTACATTTTTGCTATTTGTTTATGTCTTGCTATATTTTTGTCTTGATCTTGAAGCTGCGCTCTGATGTATGCTGCGTTTAGCTCGCTCATAGAATAATCATTTCCAATATCAACAACATCGTAAATATATTCTAAAGAGTCTTTATCACGTGTAATTGCATGGTTTGCAAGTAATCTTGCTCTCTCCATAATCTCCTCATCATTTGTAACTAAAATCCCGCCATTACAAACATTTTTCTTTAAATGTGAAGAGAAGTTAAAACAGGTAATATCTGCACCTGTCGCACCGATTTTAGTGCCATTATATGTCGCACCCAAAGCGTGACAAGCATCTTCTACAATCTTTACATCATAGATTTTTGACATAGAGTA
>JAHJFL010000003.1 GCA_018824795.1 bacterium
AGAATTGTCGTCGCCATTGACAGTTCCGGCTCAATTGATGACACACTTTTAAGTTCATTTTTAAGTGAAGTGAATTTTCTCATGAGTATGGTTTCCCGTTACCAAATTGAGCTTTTGGTGTGTGATGAGAAAATTAAACTCCACAAAACATTTTACAGTGGAGATGCACTTGAGTGCGACATTCAAGGTGGAAGCGGAACGGACTTTCGGCCTGTATTTGAATTTATAGAAAAAGAGTTTGATGATGTGAAATTGCTTTTATATTTTACAGATTTAGAGGGAAAATTTCCAGACCAAGCACCGCAGTATGAGGTGAAGTGGGTAAGCTCCCAAGAAAAAGAAGTTCCTTTTGGAGAGATTATACTTTTATAAAAAGTTTTTACTCATAAACAGTTCTGTTTCTTCCTTCTTGCTTGGCTTTATAGAGCATCATATCTGCCTGGTTGATGGTAGTTTCAAGTTCATCTTCTTCATTAAATGAAGCGATACCTATAGATATTGTTATATTGATACTCTTATGTGCATCTATTTTAATATTTGACTCTTGTACCTTAGTTCTTAACCTTTCAAGAATAGATAAACTATGGTTTATATCTGCGTTTTTGAGTACCAAACAAAACTCTTCACCGCCAAAACGCGAGATGATGTCGTGATGACTCAGATTGGCTCTGAGCATATCTGCCAAGTTTACAATCACTTTGTCTCCTGCGTCATGCCCATAGCTGTCGTTGATTTTTTTAAAATAGTCAATGTCAACCACTGCTACTGTAAACTGTTCAGCGCTCTCTTTTGCTTCAGCAATATATTCGGTCATATGTTCATGAAAGTATCTACGGTTATAGAGTCCTGTGAGGTAATCACGATTTGCATGATGAGTTACTGTGTGTAAATTTTCAAGAGCTTCTATTGAGTTGTTAATACGACATGAAAATTCCTCTTTAGAAAAAGGTTTTTTTATAAAATCGTTGGCTCCATGTTTTAAAAAAAGTGCATTCATCTCTTCGTCATCATGAACTGAAATGGCAATGATGCATAGCTCACTTTTACTAAATTTTTTTCTTGTTGCTCTTACGAGGTCAAGACCGTTCATGACTGGCATATTGTAATCTGTTATCATAAGGCTGATGTCAGGGTGAACTTCCAGCATTGCTAGTGCTTCTTCACCATGAGCAACCGTATAGACTTTGTAAAAGAGATTTTCCAAAAGAGTACTCATAGTCTTTCTCACTACGACAGAGTCGTCTACAACAAGGACTTTATGGTTTTTATTATTTTGCAGTCTTTGAATAGTTTGAATAATGTAATTAATATCTTCGAGACCACTTTTGTTAACATAGTCAATAATGTTTTTTTGCAAGACTTTTTTTCTGAACTCTTTATCTATATTTCCGCTTAAAACAATGACATGTTGTTTTTTTGAAAGGACATAATCAATTATTTCTCCATTTGGCGCATCTGGAAGATTGATATCCAAGAGTGTTACAAAGTAGCTGTACTTTTGTAAAAATAGTTTTGCTTCTGCCATATTAAATACGACATCAACTTCAAAGCTTAAAGCAGTTTGTAGTTTTTTGGCAATAAGTTTTGCCAAAGTCTTATTATCTTCTACTATTAAAATTCTCTCCATACTCTCTGTGCCTGCTTTTGATTATTTGAGGGATATTTTACTATAATCGGATTATGGATTATTTAAGTAGCATTGTAAATACATTAAAGTCAAAACAAAACGTTTTTTTAACCGGCGGAGCAGGTGTTGGAAAGACGACAATCACACGTGAGATTATTAAAGCATACGAAGAAGATGCTAAAAAAGTTGCCAAATTAGCCTCAACAGGTATGGCGGCAACTCTTATTGGCGGGCAGACCCTTCATAGTTTTTTTGACTTAGGTATAGCGAGTAGTATTGATGAACTTCAACTGAATGCAAAACTTGAGATTAAAACAAAAATAAAAAAACTCATCTCTAGTATGGATTTAATTGTTATCGATGAAATATCTATGGTGAGCGATACACTTTTTGAGATGATTCATCTTAGACTTACACAGTCAGGATATAGCGGTGTTCTTTTAATTGTAGGTGATTTTTTACAGCTTCCTCCGGTTGTTCGCGGGCAAGGGGAGGTGAATTTTGCATTTGAGTCAAACTCTTGGGAGAAGTTTAATTTTGTAAAAGTAGAATTGACGCATATTTACAGAACAGACGATAAAAACTTTATAGAGCTTCTTAATCATATTCGCTTTGGCTACATAGACGAAGAGATTCATAATGAACTCAATGAATTTATTAAGCCGCTTCCCCAAGAGCTTGATGCTTTTACTTTTTTGTTTGGCAAAAACGCAAGTGCTGCGTTTCATAACAGAGCACAACTCTCCAATATTGAGAGTGAGCTTTTTGTAAAAGAAGCGCAGGTTATAAAGCATCTCAAAACGACAAGCGACAAAGAGATAGAAAGATTTATGGATGATGCACGCATAGAAAAAGAGTTGGAACTTAAAATCGGGGTGCCGGTTCTCTTTACAAGAAACTCGTGGAACTACTTTAACGGTGAGCGAGGCTTGGTTGTTAATGTGGATGCTTCCTGCGTTTATGTACAAAAAAATGATGGTAAGGTTGTGAAGCTTGAAGCAGTAGCTCAAAGTAAAGAAGTTTGGAAAGAAAAAAATATAGACGGAAAAAAAGAGATGGTTCAAGAGGCAATCTTTAGCGTTTACCAGTTCCCCATCAAACTTGCCTTTGCCATCACTATACATAAATCTCAAGGCATGAGCATAGAAGATTTGATAATTCAGACAAATGAAATTTTTGCTCCATCGCAGTTTTATGTAGCACTCTCAAGAAGTTCAAACCCTGCACGACTGAACTTACTTGCTCCTGTAAGACAGTGGAGTGAACTTGTTTTTGTCAATGAAAAAGCGATGGAGTTTGTAAAAAATTAGCACTATGCTATAATCGTGAAAATAAATTTAAAATGGAGAATTACTATGAGTAAAATAACAATAATTTTTTTGATAGTTTTAGGAATAGCTTTTGGCGCATGTGCGAAAACGCCACAAGATAATTATTATAATAGAGCGATGAATTCATCTGAAGAAGCAGTACAAAGCTTGGACCATGAATAAGATTTTATTGTCTGCGTTTGTTCTCTTTTCTTTAAGCGGCTGTTTCAGTTCAGAACCTCCAAAATGTTCTGATGAGGATGTAAAGGATATTGTTAAAAGTTTGTATGTGGAAATGATTGGTAACATGAAAGAAACAACTTATACAGCGATATTTGCAGCTGCTTTACCAAAAGAGATGCTTAGTATTGACTCAATTCGTCCTGTCGCATATGACGAAGCTGTCAAAATGAGAAGTTGTAAAGCAACTGCCAAACTTGAAGGTGACAAAGAGATAAATATTGAATATACAATTCAGACAAATGAAGAGAATAGTGATGAGTATTATGTTGAACTTGGAAGTGATTTTGTAGAGGGTTTAATGATGCAAAATATCATGAATTTTGCGAAATAGAATTTAAAAACTCTCACATTATGTGAGAGTTATAAGAGAACGACTAAAGGTCGTTTTCGTGTTTTGCTAAGTACTCAGCAACACCTTCAGTAGATGCTTTCATACCTTCGTCACCTTTTTGCCAACCAGCAGCACATACTTCTCCATGCTCATCAGTAAACTGCATTGCGTCTACCATACGAATCATTTCATCAATGTTACGACCAAGTGGTAAGTCATTGATTACTGCGTGACGAACAACGCCTTTGCCATCAATTAGGAATGAACCACGAAGTGCAACTGCTTCGCCGAAAAGTACGTCATAGTCTTTAGAAATTTGTTTTGTAAGGTCAGCTACAAGTGGGTATTTAATACGGCCGATACCACCGTTGTTCACTGGAGTCTCTCTCCATGCAAAGTGTGAAAATTGAGAATCAACTGAAACACCGATTACATTTACGCCACGGCTTTTAAAATCTTCAATTCTGTGAGAAAACGCAATAATTTCTGAAGGACATACAAATGTAAAGTCAAGTGGATAAAAGAAAAGTACTGTACCCTTTTCACCAAAGTTTTCTGACAATTTAAAATTATCTACGATTGAGCCATCTGCTAAAACTGTTGTTGCTGTAAAATCTGGAGCCGGGTTTGTTACTAACATATATATTTCCTTTGGGTTTTGAGTTTTAATATGCTCGTAGTGTAACAAAAATTTATTAACATAAATCTGATGAAGTAAATAAGTAAAATTATTTAAGGAAAATTTTTATCTTTTAAAATATTTCTTTTTTCTTTATTAAAAAATAGAAGAACCCATATACTATTTAGTTTTTATTATTCTTCGATATAATTCTTGCGATTTATGGAGCAAGACTCTATACTTCAATAAGGAAAATCGATGACGAAAGAGTACATTTTTACTTCAGAGTCTGTAACAGAAGGGCACCCTGATAAGATGGCAGATCAAATCAGTGACGCAATTCTGGATTATATTATTGAGCATGATACTAATGCGCGCGTTGCGTGTGAGACTTTAGTATCAAATGGTTTTTGTGTAATTGCAGGCGAACTGAAAACGACGGCTTATGCCCCTATGCAAGAGATTGCGAGAAAAGTTATCCAAGAGATTGGATATACAGATGCAACGTATGGTTTTGACTACCGCTCTGCTGCAGTTTTAAATGGAATAGGTGAACAGTCACCTGATATTAATCAGGGTGTTGATCAAGCTGATGGTGAAATAGGTGCAGGCGATCAAGGACTTATGTTTGGTTACGCATGTCGTGAAACAGATGTTTTAATGCCTATGCCAATTTATTTGGCACATCTTTTAACTAGAAGATTAGCAGAAGTACGTAAAGAAGGAATAATTCCTTATCTGCGTCCTGATGGAAAAGCACAAATCAGTATTAAATATGTCGGAGGTAAACCAGTTTCAGTTGAAACTGTAGTCGTTTCAACACAACATGCACCTGAAGTATCACAAGAAAAAATTCATGAAGATGTAATCAAAGAAGTTATACGTCACGTTATACCTGCTGATATGATGACAGAAAGTACTGTCTTTCACATTAATCCAACAGGTAAATTTGTAATTGGCGGACCGCAAGGTGATGCAGGATTAACAGGAAGAAAAATCATCGTAGATACTTACGGCGGAAGCTGTCCTCATGGCGGTGGAGCATTTTCTGGAAAAGATCCGACCAAGGTTGACAGAAGTGCTGCATATGCTGCAAGATGGGTTGCTAAGAACTTAGTGGCTTCTGGCGTTTGTGATAAGGCTACTATTCAAGTAGCATATGCAATCGGTGTTGTTCAACCTGTATCTATTATGGTAGATACACATGGAACAGGGGTAGTTGGAGAAGAAAAAATAGAAGAGTGTGTAAAACATCTTTTTGACTTATCTCCAAAAGGTATTATTACTTCACTTGATTTACTTCGTCCTATATATAGAAAAACTGCTGCTTATGGTCACTTTGGCCGTGAGGAAGAGGGTTTTACTTGGGAAGTGACAAATAAAGCAGACGCTATTAGAGAGTATTTAGGTTTATAAATACAAAATGTTATAGTTATGATAAATTTTATCGTCATAACTAGTAAGTGAGATATGTAACGTACGGCTGAATTTTAAATGGATTGAAACTAGTTTTAGCTACATTTAAAAATCTTCTGTGTATAGTTACTTCAACAAAAATTAGGAGAAAATAATGGCTGTATATATTAATGACACGTGTATTAACTGTGGTGCTTGTATTGACGAATGTCCAGTAGAAGCAATCGTAGACGAGGATGATAACCCAACTGGTGAAGAAATTTACTACGTATATGGTGATAAATGTGTAGAGTGTGTTGGCCATCATGATGAGCCGGCTTGTGCTACTGCATGTCCTACTGAGGGTTGTATTGTTTGGGATGCTGTTGGTGAATCTCCAGAGCACCGTTCAGACATTACAGCTGAGCAACGCTCAAGCAAAGAGCCTGTTGTAGAATAAGTTCTTTTTAAAAGCACTCTCCTGAGTGCTTTTCTCTTTCTCATAAGTTACCCACCAAAACAAAACTTATTCACTAAATTTACAAATTCAATAAAAATGCTTTCTTTTTTAGATATAATTCCACTCTAATTTTATATTTAACAGGAGATTTGATGGAAAGAACTCTATCTATAATCAAACCAGATGCAGTTGCTAAAGGTGTTATCGGCAAAATCTTAGATCGTTTTGAGAGTAATGGCCTTAAGATAGCTGCAACTAGAAAAATTCAACTTTCTCGTGCTGATGCTGAGGCATTTTATGCTGTACACTCAGAGAGACCTTTTTTCAACGACTTAGTTGATTTTATGATCAGTGGACCAGTAGTTGTTTCTGTTCTTGCAGGCGAAAACGCTATGCAAAAGAACCGTGATTTAATGGGCGCTACAAACCCTAAAGAAGCTGAAGCTGGTACAATCCGTGCTGATTTCGCTGAAAACATAGATGCAAATGCAGTTCATGGAAGTGATTCTGTAGAAAATGCAGCTGTTGAAATCGCATTCTTTTTCTCTGAGAGAGAAATTTCTTAAGCAACAGCTGTGAAGTTTTTACTCAGAAAAGTAACAAAGACTCCTTTAGATTTTGAACTTGAATCAGAGGATGTAAATTTTAAAGGTTATTTACAGTACCATGCGGGTAATTTGATTTTACTTAAAGCAAAGCTGCAAGGTTTTGTGGATACTGAATGTAGCCAGTGTGGGCAAAATATTAAATTACCATTGGATGAAGAATTAGAATTTTTTCTCTCTGATGGTTTATTTGATGGTGATGAACGCATTGAATTAGATGTTATAGAATCTTTTGATTCTACCGCAGATATTGACGAAATTTTACACTCCGAGCTTGAACTTATCAAAAGCGACTATTATAGTTGCGAAAATTGTCAACATTCTTAATTTAAGAATTGGATAGAAGTACAAATTTTATCTCTTTAAGGGGATAAAAGACTCTATTTTTTGAAAAAAAGATAGACTTTAGTGGCCACAGCGGCCTCAGCGAAGCAGAAGGAACCTTGTTCCTTCTGTGTATTAATTAAAACAGAAAGGAATTAAAACTATGGCAGTACCTAAGAGAAGAGTATCTCATTCACGTTCAGCGAAAAGAAGAACTCACTACAAAATTACTTTAGCTAAACCAGTTAAAGATAAAGACGGAACATACAGATTACCACACCATGTTAACCCTACTACTGGTGAGTATAAATAATTAATGGTAAAGATTGCAGTTGATGCAATGGGCGGGGACTTCGGTCCTGAGCCAATTGTAAAAGGTTGTTTAGAAGCACTCAAGAGAAAATCATTTGAGCTTATTTTGGTAGGCAAAAAGTCGGAAATTTTACCTCTGTTACCAAAACGTTATAGAGATAAGATTTTAATTGTAGAAGCAGATGATGTTATCTCGATGAGTGACGCCGCAACTGATGCTGTGAAACGTAAAGAAAGTAGTATATACAAAGCTATGGATCTTGTTAAAAATGGCGAGGTAGACGGTGTCGTCTCCGCTGGACACAGTGGCGCGACAATGACACTTGCAACTTTGAGACTTGGTCGCTTAGAAGGTGTTTTACGTCCAGCACTCGTGGCACTAATGCCTACAAAAACTGGTCGTCGTTCTATTATTTTAGATGTTGGTGCTAACGTAGACTCCAAGCCTGAGCATTTGGCGCAGTTCGCTGTTATGGGCGGATGCTATGCAGAAGATATGTTTAAAATCGAGACTCCAAGTATTGGTATTTTAGCCAATGGTGAAGAAGATTCGAAAGGCAATGAAGTAACTAAAGCAGCATTTAAAATCCTTAAAGGCTATAAAGGCTTTAAAGGAAATGTTGAAGGAAGTGACATTTTTAATGGAACTTGTGATGTTATTGCCTGTGATGGCTTTGTTGGAAACTTGGTTTTAAAAGCAAGTGAAGGCGTTGCATCAACTATTAGCGGACTAATTAAAGATTATATTAGAAAATCTCCGATTGCAATTACTGGGGCACTTCTTATGAGAAAAGTTTTTAAACTTCTCAAAAAACAGATAGATTATGCTGAAGTAGGCGGTGCTCCGCTTATTGGGATTAAAGGCTGTGTTATTGTAAGTCATGGAAAAAGTAATCCTAAAGCTATGGAAAATGCAATTTATCAGGCTATAAGATATGTTGATACAGGCGTCAACGAAACGATAATTTCTAGACTACAACAGCTCAAACAAAAGGAAGACTAATGGCTTACGCAGCTCTTCGTTCTATTGGTGCTTATGTTCCAGAAAAAATCTTAACAAATGATGATTTGGCTCAAATGGTCGATACGACAGATGATTGGATAACGAAACGTACAGGTATTAAAGAGCGCCATATCGCACGCAAAGATGAAACAACAAGCGATATGGGCGTAGAAGCTGCAAAAAAAGCAATTGAACGCAGTGGAATTGCAAAAGAAGATATAGATATGGTTGTATGTGCGACAATTTCACCTGATTACTTCTGTATGCCTTCTACTGCAACAATCATCTCAAACAAGCTTGGTCTTGGAAATGTTACTGCTTTCGACATCTCGGCAGCTTGTACAGGGTTTGTATATATTCTCTCTATTGCAAAAGCATTTATAGAGTCTGGCATGAAGAAAAATGTACTTATTATTGGTGCTGAAAAATTATCTTCTATTACTGATTATACAGACAGAGGCACTTGTATTTTGTTTGGTGATGGGGCTGGAGCTGCTGTTATCAGTGCAACAGATAATAAAAATGAAGCAATTATAGATATTCAAACTGGGGCAGATGGCACTTTTGCTGATTTACTCATGACTCCAAACGGCGGAACAGGTTCTCCTCATGATTCTCTTGATCAAGAAGCTGCAGGATGTTTTATGCAGATGAAAGGCAATGAGACTTTTAAAGTAGCAGTGCGTACCTTAACAAAAGATGTTGTTGAGATTTTAGAAAATAATAATATAAAAAGTGAAGATGTTAAGCACTTTGTTCCTCATCAAGCAAACTATAGAATTATTAAAGCTGTTGGTGATGCATTAAAGATGAAAGATGAGCAAGTTGTTCTGACCGTTCATAAATATGGAAATACATCAGGCGCTTCTATTCCTATGGCAATCAACGATATTTACGAAAGCGGCGAGCTTAAAGCCGGAGAGCTTTTGCTTCTCGATGCTTTTGGCGGGGGACTCACCTGGGGTTCAGCACTCGTCCCTTTTTCACCACTTAAAAAATAACGCTTTTACTCAATTTCTTCGTTGAAGTTGAGTTTCTTCTCGTCACTTACTCCATGTAAGTTACTTAATAAAATTTTCATCCGTTTTCACTAGATATAAACTGAGAATATTCAGACTTGCAGTGCGTTGAAAACTTTTTTATGAAATTCATTTTCTGTATCTGTAAAATCTAAAGAAGATTCTCTGAGCTTTTCGCCCCACATTGGGTTTGGAAAATGTGTATCATCTTCAAATCTAGCCATGATATGTATATGAACTCTTGGAAGTATATTCGCAAAAGAAGCCATATTTATTTTTTTTGGGTTGTAGAAACGCTTCATTTCCTCTTCTACAATGTCATATGTTTCCCACAATTTTACTCGTAACTCTTTTGGCATATCACCCAACTCTTTAAAGGGCTCTTGAGTAAATATTTTCAGCCAAGGTATTTGTGCATCTTCTTTTTCTATATACAAATCTTTGTCTTCGTAAATTATATGCATAGTAAACTCTTTTTTTGAAGATTATAGCGAATTATGATTGCGAATGAATGAAAGATTGAAATAAGAAGTAGATTTAAATAGGATAAACCCCAAAAGAATTTTGGAGTTTAGTTAAAGGAGAAGCGAGGAGGAAAAGATTAGTCTCTGCTTCTGCCCGCGCTAGAACCTGTACGTCCTCTTGAACCTGAGGAAGCACTGTTCCCACGGTATCCACCGCCGCCATCACGGCTGCTACGCTCACGACTTCCGCCGCCATTACCGCCACCAGAACTTGGTTTGCTTCCACGGTATCCACCGCCAGAACTTGAACCGCCACTTCTGTTACGGCTACGACCTTTAAAGTCTCTACCGCCACCGCCTCTTTGACTAGCTCTCTCAAGGATTGCTTCAATTCTATCAGCAGGAATACCAATGTTATTTGGCCCTTTGATATCTTGTTTATCAAGAATCATAGAGATAAGTTTGAACATTATCGTCTCTTCATCAATATCTTGTTTAAGTCTATCTAAAACTTTGTGCGCCTCATCGTAGATGTGTTGATCTTCAATAGTTTTAACCATATTTTCAACAGTAGAAGCACGTAGGTCATTTTTACTTGGAACATAAGCGTGAGCCATTGAAGTTCCAACTTTTTGTTTAATACGTTGTAACTCTTTAAACTCTAACGGAGTTAAAAGTGTAATTGCCTTACCTTTTGTACCGGCACGTCCAGTTCTACCAATACGGTGAACATAAGACTCAGGGTCAAATGGAATATGGTAGTTGAAAACGTGAGAGATGTTATCAACGTGAATACCACGAGCAGCAACGTCTGTTGCAACAAGTACTTTTACTGAGTTGCTTTTGAAACCCTTAATAACAGTTTCACGTTGACGCTGCTCCATATCTCCATGAAGACCGTTTGCTAAGTAACCTGCGTTTGATAAAACATTTGAAAGTCTGTCAACTTCACTTTTTGTTCTACAAAATACTACAGATTTTTTAGTGATTTCAGAGTCCATAAGACGAATGATTGCATCATCTCTTTCTGATTCTTCAATTACATAGTAAAGTTGTTCAATGTCAGTATTTGTAGTTTCACCTTTTGTGATAGATACAAATTCAGGGTTTTGTAAAATTCTTGAAGCAAGAGTTTTAATCGGCTGAGGCATTGTAGCTGAGAATAAAAGTGTTTGACGGTTTGTCGGAAGGTATGAAAAAATTTCATTAATATCATCCAAAAATCCCATATCAAGCATCTCATCTGCTTCATCTAAAACAACCATGCTTGGAGCGAAGTTATCTATCATGTTCTTTTTCAAGATATCTAAAAGACGTCCCGGAGTTGCAACAACTATGTTTGCACCTCTGCTTATTAAGTCAAGTTGACGGCTGTATGAACTACCACCGTAAACAGTAACAGTTTTAACACCGATATTTCTACCGTATTTGAAAAGTTCGTCAGAAACCTGAGTAGCAAGTTCACGTGTTGGAGTAATAACTAAAACTTCAACGCCACCTTTAAGGTGCATATTGTTAATAGCCGGAAGACCAAACGCTGCAGTTTTACCTGTACCTGTATGTGCCTGACCAACCATGTCGCGACCAGCTAAAACAAAAGGAATAGCCTGTGCCTGAATAGGACTTGGAACTACGAAACCAGCGTCTTTTACGCTACGAAGTACGTCTTTGTTTAAACCTAAGTCATCGAATGTGAGTAATTTTTCTTCTACAGAAGAGTTTTGTTGTGCATTTTCTTGCATCTTAATCCTTTAATTTAAGGAGATGATACAAGATTGCTAAACGTAAAGCATCTTCCCCTCAAAGTATTTCGCGAATTATACCCAAATAATTATAAGAAATTATTAAAGTTATGTATATTTTAAATTAGTTAAGTTTATAATGCTCCTTAAAGACACTGATTGTGATAATTTATTTATTTATGTAAGGTAAAAATCTTGGGATATTTATGATTTTTATTTCATTATGCCTTATTCATTTATGGGAGATTCGTAAAAAGTGTATAATCACTTATAAACTATGAGGATTTTATTTGCAATTAGATTTAAACTTTGTTATTGCTATTGTGAGCTTGCTCTCTTTTATTGTTTTACTTTTTGTCTACTTCAAACAAAAAGATATAAATAAAACGCAGCTCTTTGAAAACGAAGAGTTGCGTTTATGTATAGAAAAAACTTTAGAAGAGAAAAATGAACTAAAACTTCAGCATGCAATTTTAAACACGCGCTATGAAGCAGAGATACAAAGTTCAGCCGAAAAACTTGGTGCAATGCAAAACGCCAAAGATGAACTCTCCAAAGAGTTTAAACTCTTGGCAAATCAAATTTTTGAAGATAAATCAAAACAGTTTAATCACACACATAAAGAGCAGTTTGAAATGCTTCTCAAACCATTTCGTGAACAAATTACCAACTTTTCTACACAATCTAAAGAGCAATTTAATTATGAGACAAAAGAGAGACATCTTTTAAAAGATGAACTCACGCGTTTAAAAGAGATGAATAAGCAGCTCTCTAGTGATGCGGTCAATCTAACAAAAGCTCTTAAAGGTGAGAATAAAACGCAGGGAAATTGGGGAGAAATAGTTTTAGAGAGAATACTCGAACAATCAGGACTGCGAAAAGGTATTGAATATGAAACGCAGAGTACACTTAAAAATGATGAAGGAAAGGTGTACCGTCCTGATGTCGTCATTAAAATGCCTGAGGATAGAGATATCATCATTGACTCAAAAGTTTCCCTAAACGCTTATGAAAGATTTATAAGCGCGGAGAATGAAACACTCAAATCTCTGGCCCTTAAAGAGCATCTTGCTAGTATAGCTTCTCACATAAGAGAGCTCAGCGCTAAAAAGTATGAGAGACTTGAAGGGATTAACACACTTGATTATGTTTTGCTATTTATGCCAATAGAAGGTGCATTTATGGTGGCGTTAAACGCAGATGGAGAGTTTTTTAAAAGAGCATATGAGAATAATATTTTAGTAGTTTCGCCTTCGACACTCCTTGTCACACTGCGAACGATTGAGCATATTTGGCGTACACAAAAACAACAAGATCATGCAAAAAAAATAGCGGATGAAGCAGAGGCCATGTATGAAAAACTCGTCGGTTTTGTTGAGGAAATGCAAAATATTGGTTCTTTTTTACAAAAAGCCCAAGGTGCTCATGATAATGCAATGAAGCGTTTGAAAAGCGGGCGTGGAAACATTATAAAAAGAGCCCAAAATATGAAAGAGTTAGGTCTTAGGCCAAAAAAAGAGTTAAACATTATAAGCGAAGAAGATGCATGAAAGCAGATGAAAATAGATTAATACCCTATCTTATTGTTGTAATTCCTTTAGCTTTAGTCTTACTCGCGAGTTTTTTTATTGGTTCTTTTTATCTTGAAAAGATGAGACAGCACTTTAACTTTACGAAAGAACAGGCAATAAAAGAGCAAACGGAGTCAAAAAAGATAAAGAGCCAAATGTGGACAAACCAGCTCAATCTGCTTTTTGAGTATAGATATAACAGAATTCAAGAAGAGATAGAAGCAGAATTAAACGCTAGAGTAAAAATGGCTTATCGAAATGCCCAGCAAATTCATGAAAAGTATAAAAATAAAAAATCTTTTTCTGAAATTCAAAGTAGAATCGTAGATGCTCTGAGTAATATCTCTGATGGTGAAGATAGAGGTGTTATCTTTGTAACGGATTATAAGGGAAATTCCATTTTAATAGGAAGTCAAAACAGAGATAAAAACAATTTAGCTGCATATCTCGATGCAGATAAGCGTTCTATTGTACTAGAAGAGATACAAATTGCAAGAAAGAAAGGAGCAGGTCTTTTAACTTCACGAGATGAAAAAACACTAGAGAAAGAAGTTATATTAGTAAAAGATCTAAAAGAAAACAACATTATTATAGGTTCAAGTATCAGAGTGCCAGATAAAATAGAAGAACTGAAAGTTTCCTTGCTGGAGATGGTCAAAAGTATCCCGGTAGACAAATCTGATTTTATCGCTATTTTTGATGCAAAAAAAGAAAAATATATTTCAGATATAGGTGAAAATAGACTTAACGAGAATGATCTTACTGCAATACGAGATAATTTACAAAATACGGCTCAGTGGCACAATAAAGAGATAGTCAGATACCAATATTACAGTATTTACTCTAAGGAATTGGATTGGCACTTAATATATGGTTTTGATAATTTTTCAATGACTTCTCAAGAGTTGCAAAAACAAAAAGATTTAGAAAAAGTCTTAGATGAAGAATTTGACTTTATTGTAAAAGCATCTGCTTTGATAGTGCTTTTCGTTGTGCTTTTATCATTACTGCTCTCAAGAAAAATTAACAAAATATTTAAACACTATCAAGAAGAAGTAAAGCAAAGAAACTTTGAACTTCAAGAGCTTAACCGCTCACTTGAACAGAGAGTGGCAAATGAGATAAATGCTCACAGAAATAAAGACAAAATGCTTATACAACAGTCAAAGATGGCTGAAATGGGTGATATGCTCAGTATGATAGCACATCAATGGAGACAACCGCTGAATCAGATTTCATATGTTTTTATGAATATAGATTCAGCGTATGAGTATAAGGAACTCTCAAAAGAGTATCTTGATGACAAAATTAAAGAAGCAAATGAGCAGTTAGAGTTTATGTCAGCAACCATAGATGATTTTAGGAACTATTTTAGACCCGATAAAGGAAAAGAGCTTGTTTTAGTGGGTGATGTCGTTAAAAAAAGCATAACATTGATGCAGAATTCATTAGATATGAGTGGTATACAAATCAAGCAAATCTCTGAAGGAACTGATTTAACTTACGTTTATAAAAATGAGTTTACACAGGTTCTTCTTAATCTCATTAAAAACGCTAAAGATGCTTTAGTGGAGAATAAGATAAAAAATCCAAAGATAGTTATTAGGTCAACTGTGACAAGAGAAAAAGTACGTGTTGAAATCTGCGATAACGGCGGTGGAATTAATGAGACGATTATAGATAAAATATTTGATCCTTATTTTTCTACTAAAGATCAAAAACAAGGAACAGGTCTTGGACTTTATATGTCTAAGATGATTATTGATGAACATCTCAATGGAAGATTAAGTGTTTACAATACCAAATATGGTGTCTGCTTTAAGATAGAAATTTAATTTATAATTTCTATCTTTAAATAATCATTATTAATATACAATTCCATCAATTATGAAAAAATACAAAACTATGATTCTTTCGGCTTTATTGTTCGCGTTTACACTTTTTACATTTCACGACTATGTACTTGAGTCTATAGATCAAGATACGCAGTATGAATTATGTTATTTAAAGTATGATAAAAATGCTTTAGATATAGCTTCCAAAGTCCATAATTCGATGCATGCAATGCTTGACGCAGTTGTATTGCATCCTCTTGTCTCAATTATTTCCACTCCAAATTCCAAACCTATGCGTTTACAGAAAACTTTTTTATCTTGTATAAGTGTAGTTCCTCAAAGGCCTCCTCTAAGTTAACCTTTTCAAAATAAAAATAAAATATTTTAAAAAGGATTCCAATGATAAAAAAATTATCTTACATTATTTTAGTTTCTGTCAATATCTATGCCTATAGTTTAACTGAAATATTAGACCATGCAAAAGAGAGTCATAGTGCTACGGCTATCAAAGAGAAAGCTGCATCAGATAGTGCGAATGAAGAGTTGTTCACAACTTATGAAGCCCCGCATCTTGGGTTAAGTTCTGCTCATGCAAGAGCTCCTAGTGAAGATGGCATGGAGTATGGGGTATCTTTTTCACAAAACATATCGAAGCCTTTTGGTGCAACGCAAAAAGAAAACGCAAGTAAATATGCCATAAAGGCAATAGAACAAAAAATGGAGCATGAGCTGCATATTTTTACGCTCGAGGTTACAGCAAGATACCATAATGCCTGTGTTTCAAATGAACTGAGTGAAACTGCACAGGCCTTGTATGATGAACAAAGTTTTAGAGTGACACAACTCCAAAAGGCTTATGACTTAGGTGAGATATCTAAGCAGAGTTTACTTTTTCACAAGCTTGACCTGGCAAAACTGCATCAAATGCTTAATGTGTATAAACGCAATGCTTTGGAAAAAACAGCATACTTAAATGAAAGCGTTGATAATCTTGCTATAGATGAAGTCGAATGCGGGGACCTTGTAGAAATTCGCAAAGATATTAAACTTGGTGAGATTACTGAGCATGGTGAAATTCAAGAAATTGGCTTTATGAAACAATCAACAGATTCCCTTGTCAGTTTACATAATACTGCTTTGAGTTCTCTGGGTTATGAACTAATGTACAACAAAGAGCTTGACACGACGCGTTATACTTTTGGTGTGAAAATTCCTATAGATTTTTTATCCTCCCAACAAGAAGTACAAAAAGCTAAATATCTTCATTTAGATGCTTCTATTGAGGCAGAAAAAAATTCACTCATCTCACAGATACAAGAGCATTCAAACTATATGCTTCTCAAAGTTCAGACACTCTATGATGAATATACACTTTATAAAGAAGAACTTGTTCCAATGAGTTTTGAACTTAAAGAACTATCCAAATCGGCACGCCTCTCGGGCGAGGGAAACATGATGGAACATTTAGACAGTACGCGTTCGTACACACAAAATGTTCTAGAAATGTTACAAATTAAACAAAAATACTATGACGAGCTTTTTGAGCTCTACAAAACAGCAGATTTAAGCTTAGGAGAACACTGTGCGAATATTCATTAACTTACTACTTTTGGGTGCAACTGTTTTTGCGTCACAAAACATAAAAATTTCACAAAAACAGCAAAATGATTTGGGCATTAAAGTTCAAGAGATAACAGTCGTGGATTCTGTTGATTACGGTCCCTACAACGGTATGGCGGTATTGGATAAAAAAGATATGCTTTCAGTCGGCTCAAACATTGAGTCAATAGTCAAAGAGATTTATGTGAGAAAATTCTCCTCTGTAAAAAAAGGAGACAAACTTCTAACCCTCCAAAGCAATGCGCTTTTAGGCTTGCAGAGTAATTATATTGACTCATTAATAGAAAATAAAAATCTTACTCAAAACTACAATAGAGATGTTAAACTCGAAGCAGAAGGTATTATTGCCAAAAAAGTTGTATTGGCTTCAGAGCAAAACAAACGCAGTTCTGATTTGAGGGTAGAGTTAAACGCAGCACAACTTTTGACAAATGGCTTTACAAAAGAGATGCTCAGACAAGTTGTTAAAACACATACACCTATAAAAGAATTAACTATTTACAGTAGTGTCAACGGTGTGGTTTATGAGATAGATGCAAACGTTGGCGAGTATGTTTCAGCCGATAAAAACCTCATGCTTATCTACGGCGATGGTAAAAGATATCTTGAACTTGACGTGCCGGCAGATGTTGCTCAACACTTAGCTATAGGCGATATTGCAGAATTTGCATCTCATGAAGCAATATTGGTCGCTATATCAAATATTGTCAACCCTCAAAACCAAAGTGTGAAAATACGTGCATC